>NZ_JBQKGN010000001.1:0-224979 GCF_052118785.1 Collinsella sp. LCP21S3_A9
CGGCGCGCTCGCCCGCTCGCTAAAAACGCTCCGCGTTTTCTTTACGCTCGCGCCTCGACCGAGGTTCGAATCCATGCATGGCTTCCAAAAAAGAAAAGCCCCCGTTGCCGGAGGCTTCAAGTTCGATTGGTGCGGCGTATAGGATTCGAACCTATGACGTTCTGATTCGTAGTCAGACCCTCTATCCAGCTGAGGTAACGCCGCAGCGCAAGACATATGAAACCATTTTAGTTAATTGGAGTCAAGCACAATCTTGATTTTTTTCTAGACCATTTTCCTCATGCAGCTCCGCATGTATCACCGTTTCCCATACGATCGATCGGCTTTTCAACCACATCGAACCCAACACCGAGATCCCTCAATAGCGAGCGCACCCGCTGGGCGCAATCATACTCGGCAAACGAGATACTCAGCATGCGTGCCACCTGGTTAGAAGTCCCGACTCCATAGAACCGTTCGAGTGTTGCAAGCCCTTCGTGCGTCACAAAGGTCTCGGCTACATGCGGCGACTCCTCAAAGCACCATTGGGTCAACGGACCCTCGCTCGTTTGCCGCACCACCAAGCCACCCATACCCGATGGCTCACACGTAACTAGCAGGTGCTCCCCACCTTCATCGCTCTCAAACAAAACTACCCGCTCATCAAACAGGTCCATCACATCCCCCTTCTCTCGCTCCTATCTAGTAAAAGCATAGCAGGTAGACGATCGTATACAGAACATTTGTTCGTGTGTTTTCTATTGAGCTGTCCGCGCGACATGGTAAGGCTCCGCGCACAAAAAAGGCGCCCCGGATAGGGGCGCCCCCGCAAATCGCTTATGCAGCAAACCTACGCGACCGGCTCGATCTTCTCGAGGCCGCCCATGTAAGGACGCAGAACCTCGGGGATCGTAATGGTGCCGTCGGCGTTCTGGTAGTTCTCCAGAATGGCGGCCATGGTGCGGCCAGCCGGTAGACCGGAACCGTTAAGGGTGTGCAGGTAGCGCGAGCCCTTGAAGTTCTCGGGATCGCGATACTTGATGTTGGCGCGGCGGGCCTGGAAGTCGCCGCAGTTGGAGCAGGAGCTAATCTCCTTGTAGGCGTTGTAGCTCGGCAGCCAGACCTCGATGTCGTAGGTCTGACGGGCAGAGAAGCCCAGGTCGCCGGTGCACAGGCTAATCACGCGATACGGAAGACCCAGCTGCTGAAGCAGGAACTCGGCCTCGGCGGTCATGCTCTCGAGCTCCTCGTCGGACTCCTCCGGCTTGGCAAACTTGACCATCTCGACCTTGTCGAACTCGTGCTGGCGGATGATGCCGCGGGTGTCGCGACCAGCAGAGCCGGCCTCCTCGCGGAAGCAGGGGGTGAAGGCGGTGTAGCGGCGCGGCAGGGTGTCGGCATCGAGAACCTCGCCGGCGTGCAGGTTGGTAAGCACGACCTCGGCGGTGGGGATCAGGAAGTTATCGCCCGAGACATGATAGGCGTCGTCCTCGAACTTGGGCAGCTGGCCCGTGCCAAACATGGTCTGACGCTTGACGACGATGGGCGGCCACCACTCCTTAAAACCACGGCTGGTGTGCGTATCGAGGAAGAAGTTGATGAGGGCGCGCTCCAGACGGGCGCCGGCGCCACCGAGAACGGTGAAGCGGCTACCGGAGAGCTTGTTGCCGCGCTCGAAGTCGAGGATGTCGAGGTCGGTGCCCAGATCCCAGTGCGGTTTAAAGTCGAAGTCGAACACGCGTGGGGTGCCCCAACGACGGCGCTCGATGTTCTCGTCCTCGTCCTTGCCGTACGGGGTGGCCTCGCAGGGGATGTTGGGCAGGTGAGCCATAAAGTCGTACTGCTCCTGCTCGAGAGCGGTGCGGCGCTCGGCCAGACCGTCGATCTTCTCGTTGACGGCGCGCACGGCCTCCTTGGCGGCCTCGGCCTCGTCCTTCTTGCCCTCCTTCATCAGGGCGCCGATCTTCTTGGACTCGGCATTACGCGTGGCCTGGAGCTCCTCGACCTCGGTGATGACGGCACGACGCTCATCGTCGAGCTCAAAGAACTTCTCGCGATCCCAAGACGTCTGGCGGTTAGCCATGGCGGTATCGATGGCATCGGGGTTCTCGCGTACAAACTTGATATCAAGCATTAGATCCTCCGGCGATATACATTCCATTTAGGTTGCAACCTTGTACATGTATGGGCAAGTATATACTTGTGAGCGTTTACGACCCAACTCAACTACGCAAGAAGGCACCCAATGGACGCAGTTTTTTCCTTTTTGTTTGGCACCCGCACCGGTTTTGCCATCCTTTTCGCCGGCGGCATCCTGCTGTTTGCGATTCTTGCCTTTGTAATGGAGAAGCGCACCCATAAGCTCTACGTCGACCGCGGGCCCAAATCCGAAGAAGATCAAGACAGCTTCTGGGACTAACCTGCCATTTAGGGACAGGTTTATTTTGGTCGGTTTTATCTGGGCAAACGCAAGCGCCCCGCAACCGGTATCAACCCGGTTGCGGGGCGCTTTTCGCTATAGAGATAAAACCGCAGGAAAAACCTGCCAAAATAAACCTGTCCCTAAATGGCAGGTTTACTGAAGGGTGGCGTCGATGGCCTTGACCAGGGCGCTGCGCATGCCGGCGTCCTCGAGCGCGACGACGCCCTTGATGGTTGCGCCGCCGGGCGAGCACACGGCATCCTTCATCGCCGCAGGATGCTGACCAGTTGCAAGCTGCAGTTTCGCCGTACCCAGAACCATCTGGCTCACAATGCGATAGGCGTCGGCGCGCGGAATGCCGTGCTTGACGGCCGCGTCGCCCAGGGCCTCAATCGCCATGGCAACAAATGCCGGGGCACAACCGCCCACGGTACCGCCCACAAACAGCAAGCTCGTATCGAGCTCAACGACAGTGCCAAGCTTTCCGAGCAGGTCGAGCACCACGGCACGCTGCTCGCCGTTGAGCGTAGAGGACTTCTCGCAGGCGATGACGCCCTCGCCCACCGAAACCGGTGTATTGGGGACCGTCGAGATGTGCGCGACACCCGGCAGGACCTGCTCCCACTTGGCACTGTCCCAAGTCCAGGCGACCGAAAGGACGACCTTATCGGCAAGAGTATCCTTGAGCGGAGCGAAGACCTTCTCGATCATGTACGGCTTGACCGCAGCAACCACGATATCGGATACAGCGACAACCTCCGCCGCATCACGACAGGCAAGTATCCCACGCGCCCCACAGCGCTCAACCAGGGCATCGTAACGGCCCGCGCAGGCACACATGTCGCTCGCAGCCACACCGGCGGCAATCCAGCCATCGGCCATAGCGCTCGCCATATTGCCAAAACCGACAAATCCAATCTTCATATCTCATAGTCCTCTCAGACAGGTTCTTCAAATCGAGAGCTATTGTCCCACGGCATTGTTTCGTGTTGCCGACCTATTTGTGATACGGCTCACCACGGCTAATCTTGCAGGCGCGGTAGACCTGCTCCAGCAGCACCACGCGCGCCAAGTTATGCGGCAAGGTAATGCGTCCAAAGCTGAGCATTTCGTCAGCTCGTGAGCGAACATCGTCGCTCACGCCGTCCGATCCGCCAATCACAAAGGCGATGTCGCTGTTGCCTCGCAACATAAGATCATCGAGCCGCGCCGAGAGTTCCTCACTCGAGCGCTCTTTGCCCTCAATGGCCAGCAGGATCACATGCGCTCGGGGCGGCAGGGCTGCAAGAATCGCCGCTCCCTCCTTGTCGCGCGCGGCATCCACGCCGCCCGCCTTGGCCGGGTCGATATCGGCCACCTCGCGCATATCCACCTTGGCATAGGCGCCCAGGCGCTTGGTGTACTCGGCGCAGGCATCCTTCCAAAAACGCTCTTTGAGCTTACCGACGCATACAACGGTGCACTTCACGCGCGCCTACTCCTTCGAATCGTTTTGAACTTTGCCGGCGGTCAGCATCTGCTCGAACATAGAGGCCGACTGCGAAAAGTCGCTCGGCAGCACGACCGTCGATGTTTTACCCGTGCGAGCGAACTCCGTCATCATCTCGGACCATTGCGTAAACATGAACAGCTGGTTGGCCTCATCGTTGCCGACGCCCGTCTCCTGGATAATCTCGAGCGAATCCTTGATACCCAGCGCGATGGCCTTGCGCTGGTTGGCGATGCCTTCGCCAGCCTTTTCCATTGCCTCGGCTTCGGCGGTCGCCTCGGTAACGCGCTTGATGCGGTCGGCCTCAGCGAGCTCCTGCGCAGCAGCGCGCTTACGCTGGGCGGCGTTGATGTCATTCATAGAGTTCTCGACCTCGGTCGGCAGCGCGATCTTGGTGATGAGCGTCGACACGAGGGTAAAGCCGTAGGCGGCCATCTGCTCGGATACGGTGGCGTTGACGTCCTTGGCAATGTCATCCTTCTTGGCAAAGACCTCATCAAGGGTATAGACAGGGATGGAAGAGCGCAGGGCATCGGTAATGAAGTCGCGCATCTGGTCGACGGGCTCCTGCAGCATGTAGTAGCTCTTGTAGATGCCCGAATCTGCCGGGCCGGCTCCCATGTCATAGCTCACGTGGTACTGAGCAGAGACCTCAAGGCCGATAGTCACGTTGTCCTGGGTCTTAACGTCGATCCCAAAACCGTTTTTCATGGTGCGCAGACTCACCGTGGCGGCCTTGCGGTCGATCACGGGCACCTTCATGTGGAAACCCGCGTTGACGATGCGGTTAAACTTGCCCAGGCGCTCGATGATCACAGCATGCTGCTGTTCAACGACATAGCAGGCGTTGGGAAGCAGTAGCAACAAAATGATGATGGGAAGTAGAAGGCTCGTAAGGGCAGCGATAATACCGGATAACAGCATGGTCTCTCCTCCGATGGGCACACGTTGGCACTAGGATACCCGCACAAAGCAGCCATGTGACACCATCAGGAAGCCCATAACAAAAAAGCTCCCATTGCTGGGAGCTCTTTCAATCAATGGTGCGGGCGAAAGGACGTCCGCGTATCCGCTGCGCGGATCCGCACCGGCTTCGCCCGCCTGCCGGCGGACTCGCCAGCTCGCTAAAAACGCTCCGCGTTTTCTTGACGCTCGCTCCTTCGCAGGTTCAAGTCCCTGCGATGGGCCCATAACAAAAAAGCTCCCATTGCTGGGAGCTCTTTCAATCAATGGTGCGGGCGAAAGGACTTGAACCTTCATGGGGTTGCCCCCATACGGACCTGAACCGTACGCGTCTGCCAATTCCGCCACGCCCGCGTGCAGGAATTAGAATAACGGAGCGCCACCGTGAACGCAAGAACTATTTTTGAAAAAGTTTGCGGGCATTGTCCCACGCAGCTTGCGCAATTGCCTCTGCTTTCTCTCCAGTACGATCGACACGGTCGTTAACCAGCGCGTTTGCTGTGATGGAAATCATTGCAGGCTCGCACTCAAGACCGCGAATGGGCTCCGGCGCCATATAGGGACAATCCGTCTCGAACAAAATACGGTCGAGCGGGGTCGCCGCGAATGCCTCGCGCACATCATTGTTGCGCTTAAAGGTGGCCGCGCCGCCATAGGCGATATAGCAGCCCAAACCCACAAAGCGCTCCATCGTGGCGCGATCCTCGCCAAAGCAGTGCAGTACGCAACCGGCCTGGGGCACGCCGACCTCGCGCAACACGTTGTACGCATCCACATGCGAGGAGCGCTCCTCGTCCGTGTCCTCATGACGCAGATGCAGCTCTACCGGCACATTGCGGCGTACGGCAACCTCGAGTTGGCGCGCCATACAGTCGATCTGCACGCTGTGGGGCGCCGGCGCGATGTCGTCGTCGTAATCCATGTGGTAGTCCAGACCTATCTCGCCGATACCGACGCATAAGGGATCATCAAGCGCAGCAACGACCTGTGCATGAATGTCATCGGTATAGTCCGGCGCGCCATAGGGGTGCACACCGGCGAGATACTTTATCTGCGGAATATCCCGCATCGGCAAAATCTCGCACACCAGCCAGTCGCTATAGTCCGTCACGCTGCGTTTGTCGGCAATGGGATCAAAAATCGTCACCAACAGGTCGACGCCTACAGCCTTGGCGCGCACAAGCGTCTCGGGTACTTCCTTGCCCCAAAACGAGAGCAAGTGCGCGTGCGTATCGGCAAGCGGCGCCAAGGGCACGGGGCAAGCAACCGTCTTCTTTTTCTTGGTAAACGTCACGCGCTCGTCATTAGGCATCATGGATTAGCTCCTGAGCCAGACGGACAAAATCGGCAACGCCAAGCGTCTCGGCGCGTGTGGTGGGCGCGATGCCGCAAGCCTCAAAGGCGGCATCGAGCACGTCCTTGGCAAAGCCGTTGGCGCTCATGGAATTGCGAATGGTCTTGCGACGCTGAGCAAACGCAGCGTCAATCACGCGGGCCACAAACTCGCAATCAAGCCCCTCGGGTGCTACGCCGTCAACACGGTCGATGCGCACGACGGCCGAATCCACATGCGGCGCCGGCATAAAGCAGCGCGGCGGCACCTCAAAGCGACCCGTCACCTGCGCATACAGGCCGAGCTTTGCCGTATAGCCGCCGTAGGTCTTGTTGCCCGGCGTTGCGACAATGCGATCGGCAACCTCCTTTTGAACCATGACGACGGCGCGCTTGAGCGCGGGCATCGTCTGGAAGAACTGCAGAATGATCGTCGCTGCCACGTTATAGGGCAAGTTCGCGACAAATACCGTCGGCTCACCGCCCGCGGCCTGCTCAATCTGCTCCGGGCACACCTTGAGCGCGTCGCCCATGATAAAGCGGAAGTTGGCATAGTCGGTGGCATGGGCATCGAGCACCGGCTCGAGCTCGGGATCGGCCTCAATCGACGTGACGCACGCCGCCTCCTGAAGCAGCGCAAGCGTGAGCGTTCCAACGCCCGGACCAACCTCGAGCACGCGCTCATCGCCCGCAAGTTCGGAAAGCTCGCAAATACGCTCGATCACATGGTTGTCGATCAGGAAGTTCTGGCCCAGGCGATGCTTGGTCGCAAGGCCAAACTCCTCCAGCAGCTCCCTTGTTGCCGTGGGGTTTGCCAAAGGCGAAGTTGTCATAGTTGCCTCCTTAGCATGGTGGCGGCGTCTTGAAACAAAAGGGCATGGACCGTTGCGGCCATGCCCTTACACCTAAACAGCAGATTGCCGATATGGCGCGCGGCGTCTTAACCCAGACGCGGGAACAGCGGCTCACCCTTCTCGACGGGCTGACCACCGGCAAGCAGACCCCAAGCGCAAATGCCCTTGAGGTCGTCGCTCGCGGCCTCGTCCTCGCACGACAGGCGGCGCAGGGCCTCGGTAGAAGTCTGGGGCATGAGCGGCATCAGCAGGTGAGCGGCAATGCGGATGGCCTCGAGCAGGTTGTAGATCACAAACGCCAGCTCGTCGGCCTTGGCCTCGTCCTTGGCAAGTGCCCAGGGCTCGGAGTCCTCGATGTAGTGGTTGGCGGCGTGGATGAGCTCCATAACCTCGTCTTTGGCTCCACCGTAATCGAGCACGTCCATCTTGGCCATGTAGCGCTCGGCCAGGCCATCGGCGATCTTTGCCAGCGGGTTATCGAACGCATCGAACGATGCGGGCTTGGCAGGCGCGCAACCATCAAAGTACTTACCGCTCATGTTGAGCGAACGCGAGATGAGGTTGCCCCAGCTGTTAGCGAGATCGGCGTTGTAGACCTGCTCCATGCGATCGAAGCTGATAGCGCCGTCGGTGCCGGGGACCACGTCGGTCATAAAGTAGTAGCGATAACCCTCGACGCCCAGCATGTCGATAACATCCTGCGGGGCAATGGCGTTGCCACGGCTCTTGGACATCTTCTCGGCCTTGCCAGTCTCGGCATTGCGCACGGTCAGGAAGCCGTGGGCAAAGACGTGCTCGGGCAGAGCCTCGCCAATGGCCATGAGCATAGCGGGCCAAATGACGCAGTGGAAGCGAATGATGTCCTTGCCCACAATGTGGAACTGCGCAGGCCAGCGATAGGCCAGCTCGGCACGGGCCTCGTCGGTGTCGACACCGTAGCCGACAGCCGTCATGTAGTTGAGCAGCGCGTCGAACCACACATAGGTCACATGGCCCTCATCGAACGGAACCTGGATGCCCCAGTCAAAGCTCGTACGGCTCACGGAAAGGTCGTTGAGGCCACCCTCGACAAAGCTACGCACCTCGTTCATGCGGAATGAAGGCTCGACGAAATCGGGATGCTCGTCATAGAGCTTGAGTAGCTTGTCCTGGAAGGCGGAAAGCTTGAAGAAGTAGGACTCCTCCTGCACGCGCTCGAGCGGACGATGACAGTCGGGGCACAGGTGCTGGCCGACGCTGCCGTATTCCTCGTCACCCTTCTGGACCTGCGTGTCGGTAAAGTAAGTCTCGTCGGGCACACAGTACCAACCGTCGTAGCTGCCCTTATACAGGTAGCCAGACTCCTTCATGCGCTCCCACAGATACTGCACCGCATGATGCTGGCGCGGCTCGGTGGTGCGGATGAAGTCGTCGTTGGAGATCTCGAGTTTGCTCCAAAGCTCCTTGAAGTGCGGAGCCTGGCTGTCGGTCCACTCCTGCGGCGTCATGCCATGCTTGGCTGCGGCCTCGGCGACCTTCTCGCCGTGCTCGTCCATGCCGGTCAGGAACTTGACGTTATAGCCAGCGGAGCGGCGATAGCGAGCCTGGACGTCGGCGATGATGGTGGAATAAGCCGTGCCCAGATGCGGATCGGCATTGACGTAGTAGATAGGCGTCGTGATAAAGAACGAAGGCTTGCTTTGATCCATGGGGTTTGTCCTCCAGAAAAACGTTGCATACAGGGGATGATTCTAACGCAAGGGCTGGATATCCTCCATCTATTGCATATTGAGCACCATGGCATAGACATCGCGCTTGCGGCGTGAATACTTCTGAGACAGGCGCTTGGCCACCGCAGAGGCGGGCTCCCCCTCCTCGAGCGCGGCGCGGATATCCGCGCGCAGGGCCTCATCGGGATCCGCTGCCGCTGCGCCAACCGGCACGATGCCGGCCTCCTCGTCTTCACTCGGTGGCGCGATGACCAGCGCAATCTCGCCCTTTACTTCGCCACGGGCACGCAGCCCCTCGGCAAGCTGGGCGGCGGGCCCGCGCAAGACCTCCTCGTGCAGCTTGGTGAGTTCGCGGCAGACGGCAACCTCACGCTGGGGAAAGACCTCCGCCACGGCCTCGAGCGTCGCCACGATGCGATGTGGAGACTCGTAGAAGATGAGTGCGCCGGGCACCACGGCAAGGCGCTGCAAACGGCGCACGCGGTCGCCGTGCTTTCGGCCCAAAAAGCCCTCGAAGAAAAAATGCTCGCAGGGAATGCCGGACGAAACGAGCGCTGTGACGCAAGCAGAGGGCCCGGGAATAACTTCGACGGGCACATCGGCCTCACGCGCCGCCTCGACCAGCGCCTGGCCGGGATCGGACACGCTCGGCATGCCGGCATCCGAGGCAAAGGCAAGGGTCTCACCCGCCAGCAGGCGGTCGACCAGACCGGTGGCGCGGCTGGCGATCACATTCTCGTCGCAACGGACAAGCGGCTTGGAAATGCCCAGGTGCATCAGTAGCTTTGAGGTCACGCGCGTGTCCTCGCAGCAGATCGCATCGGCGGCGGCAAACGCCTCGCCAACGCGCGGAGACAGGTCGCCCAGGTTGCCGATGGGTGTTCCGACCACATAGAGTTTGCCCGTATGGGCGCTGTTTTGCGTCATATCAACCTATTCAATCATGCCGCGCTCGAGCGTACCGAGCGCCGCGCGGGCGTCCCATGCTGCGATGCGTTTCTCGGTCTTCCACGTTTGGAAGAACCAACCGGCAGCCGGCGCAAACGAAGCCAGCTGATTGGCGATAAACACGCGCTCGTAGGCATTGCGGCCCTCGGGCGTAACCGACGAGTTGGCAAAGATCGCCGCGCCCGACCATTCGCCCACCAGCACGGGGAACCCAGTTGAAATCGCTTCTTTAAGCTCGCGCTTGTTACGCGAAATCGCCGTCGTCAGCCCGCGGGGGCTCGTGATGTCGAGCGCATGCTCGTCGCGGTAATGGTACAGGTGAAGGTCCATGTAGACGTTCTTGTACTTGGCGCCGCGCATAAAATGCTTCCACTCGCCGGGATGTCCCGACGACGAGAAGACGACGATCTTATCCTCGGGCATATACGAACGGACGAGCTCGTAGGCATCGCGATAGAAGTTGCGCAGGTAGTGCGCCGGAATGCCATCCGTCATGGTAAAGAGACTCTTGCGGACACTCATCTGCGGCGTATCCAGCAGCTCAATGCCCAGCAGGCTTTCGGCTTCGCCGTAGCGATCGGCCAAACGCTCCAGCACGTCGAGCGCAACGTGACGACCGTTGGTGGACGAATGCCACTCGGCAACAGCCTCCGGCGTGGTGGGCGAATCGTTGGAATCGCCCTGGCCACCGGGCACAGTCGCTAGATCGAGCAGCACGCGAATGTCGTACTTGGCAGCCCACTCAATTGCACGGTCAATGTAGTCGATAACCGAAATGTAGGACGCATCGGACTCCTGCGAGCCAAAGGCATACCAGGGCACCGGCAAACGCACGGCATTGAGACCAATCTGCGCCATACGGCGAAAATCATCTTCGCTTACGAATGTCTCATAATGGCGACGCATGCGCTCGTTATAGGCAGCAGTGCCCATGGCTTCTTGCAGTTCCGCCGCATTGGACGCACCTGTCGCCGCGTACAGCGACGGGGTCACCCAAGGCTCGGGAATAAACCAGCCAGAGAGATTAACGCCGAGTATCCTCTCCATCACGGCCCCCTTCGAATCGTGCAGGGCGAACCCGCATCGTATTGCATAGGAAAAGTATCGTTTTGAGTATACCCGCGCACACGGACAGCCGATCGAACGGTCTGCAAAGTGGCGCAAAAGTAGGAGTAATGTCTGGGCGGGCACACCCGAGATGGTACGCCAAGATGTGCACGCGCGCCGAAGGCAGGCGCCGGAAGGCGCATCCCGTTTTTTGCTCAATAATGGAATGCATTTTCCGCCAGCAGGCCCAACCGGAAAGCATGTCCCGTAATTTCACGTCATTCCGGGTCGCATTTTCCCAAGCGCCCCTAAAGCGGAAAGCGCATCCCGCTCAGGATTGAAATTCTGGGATGCGTTTTCCGCGGGTCCACATAAAAGAAAAGGACCCCTTCGCAGAGGTCCTAGTCAATTCAAGGTGGCGGGGAAGGGAATCGCGTCCGCGCGCTGCGCGGACGGACCGCTGCGGCGCTTGCGCGCCTTGCGAGCTACGCTGGCAAACGCTATCGCGTTTCCTCAGCTCCGCGCCCTCGCGGGGTTCGATTCCGTGCGGGGGCTACATAAAAGAAAAGGACCCCTTCGCAGAGGTCCTAGTCAATTCAAGGTGGCGGGGAAGGGAATCGAACCCCTGACACGAGGATTTTCAGTCCTCTGCTCTACCAACTGAGCTACCCAGCCATTTGAGGTGTGCCTTGTTTCAAGGCTTGATTAGTATAACCAAGGACGCGCTCCGGTCAACCGAGAATTTGAAAAAAGTTTTTGGACACCGCCTCGGTTCTGTAAAGCAGCACGTCAGAGACATCAACCGGCCGCAAGAAGTTTTTCGCCCAGGGCCTTCAAGCCTGCACTCGTTGCAAGACATCGGGCGATACAAGGATTGAAGGGCGTTCCAGCACCGCCCAAGCACCGGGACAGGAGCACATGCGCCAGGGGCGGACATTTTCGTAGCGTGCAAGGATATTGCCGCTGCAATCAATAAAGGCAATGTCGATGGGATAAGCCATAAAACAGGTGTGGACCGAAGAGCAGGACGGAAACGCCATGACGAGCGGCAGTCCGTCAGCCGTAATCGGCACGCGGCCCAGCATGCCGCGCAAGCGTGCGCCAAACGATTCTGCCACCATAAACTCTGCCGGCGACCAACCGAGCCTATTGAGCGCACGCGCGTAGGCGATATAAGACAAGACGGCGCTCACATGACCACCCCCGGTCGCCACGGATCGACCGTAACCGCGCGCTCGTGCGACAGCTTCGCCGGCGTCCCCAGAGAAACGCCGGCAATGCTGAGCAATCTAGGCCACGGCTCATAGTACATGACGCAGGCATAGGTCCTAAACGTCCCGGACAGAGAGAGCAAGCCGCCGTCAGACGACGCCGAGCTCTGCTCGCTCGAGACCTCGACCTGCAGATTATAGCCCTGCATAGCCGCCTGAATCTCGGACTGGACACGCACCGAGGCATCGACAGAGCTCTTGTCGCCCTCCCCTTCCGGCGCCACAGCGTGCGCCAGCACGATATCGGGCACCACGCGATCGAAGCGCGCAACGGCGCCGGCAAAGACCATGACGTTGTACACAATGAGCGCAAGCGCCAGCAAAACGGGAGCGACCACTGCCATCTCGACCGTCGCCTGGGCGCGCTCCTCGCGCAGACGCATGCGGATACTCATTACGACCCACCGCCCAGAGCGCCAACCAGCGTGGCGACATCGACGGTAAGCGGGATGGAACCACCGCCGGGCAACGGAATCTCCGCAAGTGTGAACACTGTACCGCTAATGGTGCGTTCGACTTGATATTCCAACGCCTCGCAAAGCGCCTTGGGATCGGTCACGCCCAACGGAATACTTCGCAGTTTGTCTTGCGCTTGAGAGAGACCGGCAATGTCAGACCCCGGACTCTTAATGACGTTAGCGGAATCGGTCAGCACCGGCTTTCGCAGGCGCAAGTCGCACGGTTCCAAACCCAGCGCCGCCACGGACGCCGAAACGGTATCGCCGAGCCACGATGCAATGGAGCCCAACGCGCCGCTGCCCCCTCCTAGGTCTTTAATCATCTCGTCCATAAGTTCGTCGGCCGAACCTTGGATGTCTCCGTATCCCACAAGCAGGCGTCCCCAAACATCCATGACGCCATCGAGTACGCCGGCAACGCCGCCCGAGCGCTCTTCCACTGTCGAGAAAAACTGCGAGAGCACGTTGTTTTGCGCCGTCGCGTTGTCGGGAGCCAAGACCGCGGCAGAGATTGCACCGCGACTGCCAAGCGTAACCGGCTTATTGAATGAAGAGTTGAGCTTACCGGGACTGGTCATATCGCCCGAGACCGCAAAGGCGACCACGCCGTTTCGGCCGGGCGGGGCGATACGCGGCCGCTCGCCCGAAAGCGCCTTGATGGCCTGGTCAAACGCATTACCCGCGCGATCGGCCTCGTCCTCGGTCTGACGCATAAGCTCGAGCTCTTTGTTGCGACATTCGACGTAATCTTCCAGAGCCCTTTTAAACTCGTCAAAGTGATACTCGAAGCCGTTTTCGATAAATGATGGAGGCATGAGGGCGCGACCCAGGTCAACGACGTCAAATTGGCACTCCTCGCACACATCGTGGCCATCGTAATCGACGACGGATGCCAACCCGCCCGGCGACCCATTCTTATAGTTGGGGCATCCGGTCCCATAGTGCAGGTATGTCTTGCCACCAATATCACTCGTAGGCCACATGGCATCGGTGTAGAGCTGGGTTCCCTTCACCTCATCTGGAGTGCGTGGCAGGAATGGAATCTGGGGTAAGATTTTTTCACCATCATCTTTAATATACGAGTGATCGAGTTCTTCGATTGCATAAGCGTAAAACGCTTTGCGCGCGACAGACTCCGCCTCCATCTCTACACCCCCACCAAGCGGCCTTTCATTCGCCAGGCGCCGGCGGTAATAGGCCTTCGCGCGATCGAGCGCCACTTGCGGCTCCCATGTGACACTCGAGGCATAGTGCGGATTCTCAATATCCGAAAGCTTCGCCAAGCTCCTCGCTCGTTCCCACATGCACGAACAGCTTCCGACTGCGCCTCTGTCCGATCCGCCGCAGTCGGCAAGCCAGGCGCGCTCCTTGGCCTTTGACGTTTTCTCGGACGCTTTCTTCAGTTCCTTGGCAGCATAGTCAAGGTCTTTTGAGGTGCTCTCGATGGCATCGGTCGAGATTTCTGACCCCTCGAGCGCAACAAAGTCCGACTCCGATGTCCTGGGCACGGCGAGCGCTGTGCCGGTATAGGTCACGTTATCGGTATCCTGCGCCGAAACAGCCTGCGTAGCTCGCGCGGCAACCAGATATGGCAGAGCCGTTTCGACTTTTTGCAAACCCTCCGACGCACTTTTGGCAAACCTATTGCGCGTTTTAATAATCTCAATCCCGGTATCGACCATATCGCTTGCGGCTATTTTCCCACCCGGCACCAGCATGGCAACCAAGCCGGTGCCGATTGTGGCAAACCCCGCCAGGCCCAAGCTCAAAATGCTCGCATCCACCACCGTGGCCGCTGTATGGTAGGACGATATCACGTTGGCACCCGCCAGAGCACCGCTATCGGCCGCCACCTGGGTATCCCCGGCACGAGACATACTCCATATCGCCGCCGTCGACGAAAACAGCAGCGTAAGCACCACAAGTATGACGACCGCCGAAGAAAGCGTAGTGTAGGCACCGTCCTCGATAAACAAGTCGATACCGGAGCGGCCCATGAAGCCGCCCCGCTTGCGGCGGGCATTCGACCGGCAACGGCACACGAGCCCTCGCATCATTCGCAGCAGGCGACGCCTAATCCCACGCGGCAATCCACGAATCATAGTCTCCCTCCAGCCATCCGGGACGCGATCGGTACGAAACGTCGACTTTCAACTCAACATTTCCTCCTCCCCCCACATTGCCCATGGCCTGCGCGAACGCGCCGATCACGGGCAGCGGCTTTACATCACCCGCGATAGATACAGACGAAACGCCCCCTGCGCCCGCCCGGCCAAGCTCGATATCCCACGACAGCGGTCCGCCGGCGTGAAAGATCGAGACATCGGGCACCGCGGCGAGACGGCGGCGGGCAAACTCCTTGAGGTCGTCGTCCTCCGCCGTCGTCGTGGTCATGAGCCGCGCCGTCTCGGCGGCGGCAGACTCCATGACCGCACGCGTACAGAGCAGGCACACCGGCTGCAGCGCAAGCAGGATGAGCGTCAAAAACGTCGGCAGCAAAAAAGCGGCCTCGACCGTGGACTGCGCCCAATCCTCGCGCGCGATATCAATAGAGCGCGATGTCTTTGGCGCCTGCGGCGGCGTCGATAACCGATGTCGAGGCGACGCCATGGGACGCCGCCCGTGCAGCCAACGCCGCCAAGCGTCCGTCGGTGCCGGCGCGCCAAAGCCCCGCAATCGCCAGCACGATGGAAAGCAGCGCCATGGTGACGATGGCGTACTCAACGGTCGATTGGGCAGACTCCTCGCGCAAAACGTCAAGCATTTCACGATCCCTCCTTTGACCCCGATGCTTGCGGAACCAAGCGCACCGCGCGTAAGCGGCACGAGGCGTCGCCGGCATCCGCGGCAACCGTCACCATGTCGACCCAGCCGCGCCCATCGCGCACGATGGCGCCCCATACGTTGCCCTTGATGTCGAGGTAACCGCTTAGAGCGAGCTGGGCTGTGGGCACCTCGCGATAGATACGCAACAGGTCCGCGGCAGCCTCGGTCATCGGCCGCTCCTCGGCCCATGTCAGCCGGGCTGCGACTGCGTTGTCCGCAGATGGACCCGCCGCAGCATCCGCCCGTTCGTCGAGGGCGCGCAGAAAAGTTTGTGCCGTGACGGCGGCATCCCTGTCGGCCGTGTCCCGCGCTTTGTCATCGGGAGGCGCCACCGCGCCCGAGCTCCCATCCGCGACGGTCCCAGAACGCTGCTGCCGCACGGCATTCAGCCCCCAGAGCGTCGCCGCTATCGCCACAATCAGGCAAGCGAGCACCAGCAGCACGCCAACAGAATGCCCGCCTTCTACAGGCTGTTGATGCCGTCTTTGATCGCGTTCCATAGCTTTTCGACGTTGCCCTTAAATGCAACGATGGCAATGATCGCGATTACCACGAGCACGCCGACCAAGATGGCGTACTCGGTGGTACCCTGCGCGCTTTCCTCCTGTACCAGCGTCTTGGCACGTTGACAAGAACGCATTGCACGGTAAAGCGTCCGGCTCCAAACCCTACCCATAACGTCAGCCATTTTGTTCATGTATTCCTCCCTACATCATCCCGCCTGCTCCCAGCAGCGGGCCCAATATGGATAACAGCAGTGCCGGCAAGATGAGCGTGCCAGTGGGAATCAGCAGCTTGACGGGCGCTCGTTCAATCTCGCGCTCGACCGCGGCACGATGGGCGGCGCGGATCTCGCGACTTTGGGCAGCAAGGGTCTCGGCAAGCGGGGCACCCAGGGCGAGCGCTTGACCCACCGTAATGGCAAAGGTCTCGAGCGCCCGCACGTCCAGGTCCTGCGCGGCCGCCAACAACTCGTCCTCGCGCGCTCCCACGCCCACCTGCCACGCCATGCATGCCCGTTCAAGCCGAACAGTCAGCGCCGATCGACGATTGGCGCAAAAGATCTCGAGCGCCGCATCGAACGAAAGGCCGGCGGAAAGCCCCAGGCGCACCACATCAATCATCTCGGACACCTCACCGAGCGAAACCTGCGCTGAGTTGTCCACGCCAAATGCGCCCCTCACCCACGCAATAGCGGCATCGATCACCGAATGGGCCGCAGCAACGACTAGCACCGCCTCGCCCCTGAAAATCTCCATGGTCTTGCGCACATCCGAGCGCTCCAGGCCCGTCGCGACAAATACGCCGAAGGCGCACAGGCAAGCCGTGGCGGCAACCAGGGCGCTCACAGCTCCACCCGCATAATGCGCCGGATAACCACCAGGGCGACGCCGTTAAGGGCAAGCCCCAGAACCACGGCACCGGCGCCTACCGGCGTTGCGAGACCGTAGCGAAAATCTGCCGAAAGCAGGGCCAGCACCGCGCACATACCCGCCGGCATCGCCGCGACCATATGCGCCGACATGCGCGCCTGCGACGTTTTGACATCCAGGCGGCGCTTGAGCTCGATACGCTCCCCCACCATGCTCGACGCCTCGGACAGCAGATCGGCAAGCGGGGCACCGGTCCGCTGCGACACCTTGAGCGCCAACGTGACAAGCGAAAGCCCGGGGGCGTCGATGCGGACAAGCAGGTCGTCGAGCGCATCGGCAGCCGAAATGCCGCAGTCGATCGCCGCCGCTACCCGCAGAAACTCGGTATGCACCGGCTCTTGCGCGTGAGCGCCCACAAACCGCATGCCCTGGGCCAGCGAATGTCCCGAGGCAAGCGACATGGAAAGTGCCGTAAAGGCCTCGGGCATGGCTTCCTCCACATCGCGCTGCTCGCGTCGGTGGTCAAAGACGTCGCGTGCGGCGCCCGCGGCAAAGGGCGCAACCGCTCCCAAAACAAAGCCGATGGGCGATAGCGACACCACGGCAAGCGCAAGGCAGCAGACGCCACTCGATAGCAACAGGAACGCTAAGCGTGAAGCATCATCCTCAACGACAAGACCGATGCGGCGCACGGGAGCCAACGATGCCCACGAACGGGCGATCTTTTTCAGCAGATCGTTTTCCACCAGCTCACGCGGCAGCTTCTCTGCCGCCGTCTCGAGCGTCTGGCGCACCAGCTCCGCCGGCGGCACCCTCGGCACATGAGGCTCCACTCCGCATACCGTCGCGACCGAAAACCCGGCAAGGCCCCCTACGACGAGGGGCACAACGACCTCCATTCGTCCACCTCCTCCTGTGTAAGCGTTCCCGAGCGCAAGCCCTCTGCGATAAACGGCGGCTCGCGGTTGAGGGTCCAGGTGCGCTCGGCGGCATCGAAGGTCACGTAGCGCTCGAGTTCCACGCCACCCGACGCGCCGCGTCGCACCCCCGAATAGGAGGACACAAAACGCCGGCCGTCCGCATGGCGCTCGGACATCACGATGCCGTCGAGCGCCATAGCGATTTGTTCCTCGATAAGCTCGCTCGGCAGATCGATGCCATAGCGCGCAAGCAGCGTCAAACGCACCACGGTCTCTTGCTCGGTGCCCGCATGAAGCGTGGTGAGCGACCCATCGTGCCCAGTGTTCATGGCCTGCAGCATGTCGCAACATTCCGCACCGCGTACCTCACCCACCACAATACGGTCGGGACGCATACGCAGGGCGTTGGTCACCAGGTCGCGGATTGTCACCGCACCCTCACCCTCAATTGAAGCCTCGCGCGCCTCCAGGCGAACCACATGCGGGTGATGCGCGAACTTGAGCTCGGCGGAATCCTCGATCGTCACGATGCGCTCGCCGGTAGATATCTCGCACGATAGCGCGTTGAGCAGCGTAGTCTTGCCCGACCCCGTACCGCCCGCAACCGCCAAATCTTGGCGCAGCGACACCGCACACGAAAGCAGTTGCGCATACCAAAGCGGCAGCGACCCCAGGCCCACAAGCTCGTCCAACGAACAGATGCGATCCGAGAACTTGCGGATAGTGAGGATCGGCCCATCGATCGCCACGGGCGGAATCACCGCGTTGACGCGATAACCTGTCTTGAGGCGGGCGTTGACGATGGGACTGCGCTCGTCGATACGCCTGCCCAGCGGTGAGATGATGCGGTCGATGAGCACGCGAATCTGCTCGTCATCCTCAAACGCATGCTCGATGGGGTATAAGACCCCGCCGCGCTCAAAGAAAGCCGAGCGGCAACCGTTGACCATAATCTCGGTGACGGTGTCGTCCTCGATGAGCGGCTGCAGCGGGCCCAAGCCCACCACGTCATCCAAGATCTCGTTGATGATGGTCTCACGCTCGGGCGTCGCCAGGTCGGTCGGTTCTTCCACGTTGAGTGCCGCCTCCACCGCAGGACGCAATTCCGAGCGGGCAAGAACCGGATCGATGTAGGCACTGATGCGTGCCACCTCGTCGTAGCCCACGCGGTCCATCACGGCCCGCTTGGTGCGGCGCTTGACCGCACGGTGCCGTCCCACATCGACAGGTGCCGTCGCCGCTGCCGCACCGGCTGCTTTAATTCTCGTTTGCAGGCTCATCGGCAATCACCCTCACGCGACCAGGGAAGGCGGATGCGCGGGCGTTCGGTGCGTGTTGCACGGTCGGCGACCATATCGCTCCAAGGGCCGACGGCGCACCCCAGTTCCACGAGCATCTCACGCGTGGCCTCGCGCACGCTGGTCGCGAAAGCGCTGGTCTGCCCCACTGCCTCGTCAGCGCGCCCAAACGCCATGAGCGCGGCGAGATCCTGCCCGCCATCGGCGATACGAATCTTGGAGCTCAACGCACAGGCAATCTCAAAGCGCATGGCGACATCCTCGTCCGCCCCACGCGCGCCAAATCGGTTGAATACGGCGCTCATGCGCGTGCGCGGCACGCCCACACGGCTCGCCAGCTCAATGACGCGCGCTGCAGACGTCGCGGAAGAAACTGCCGCATCACCCACGACAAGGCAACGGTCGCACGCTGCCACCGCAGCCGCCACGGCATCGCCCCAAAAGACCGAGGTATCGATAAGGACCACGTCGGACTCACGACGCAAGATGTCGAGCAGCAGCTCTACCGGACGCGCCATGAGCTCGGCGCGCTCGGGCGCTGCGACAGGCCCCCAAAGCGTAACGCCTGGGGCAACGCGCATCGATGCAGCGACCACGTCTTGCTCCGCAGGTGCGCCCGCGACCGACGGCTCGATAAGTGTCGCCATGTCATGCGGGGCATCGGCGCCCAGCAAGTCGTAGAGATTTCCAAACATTAGGTCCAAATCGAGTACGGCAGCTCGCAGACCCAGCAACGAAGCGGCATGCGCCATCGTGGCGACAATCGTCGATTTGCCACATCCGCCCGATCCCGAGACGGCGCAGATGACCGGAGCTCGATGCGACGTCGACGCAGTGTCTGCCAGCGGTGCAGGGGCTGACGACGTGGGCGGCAACGTCCCCGTCTCGCCAGCCGCACCCAAGTGCTGCGTCCACGCCGGCACGGCAGGCTGCTCAAACTGTAGGGGCGGAACTGGGGATTCCGCTGTCACGTCGACGTGCGGGCCATCACCCGCGACAAGGCCCTCGACCTCATCGAGTCCATCGGCCAGGCTCACGCCGTGCACGTATCCCATATCTACGGCCAGGAGGTCTTCGCCATACGGCACCGACGCTCCGACGTCACCACATGCAAGGGGGCCCGGGGGGCGCCGAACATGCTCGGCTTCCGCTTTCCCATAGTCATCAACACGCGGGCCTCTTGTAGCGCGAGGCGCCCCGGGTTCCCTATCAACAAAAACATCGGGCTCAGGCGACACGCCCCAATCGGAATCAACCGCTCCCTCGCCCACATGTCCGCTGCCGCATATGCTGTGCGCAGCGATGACCTCGGTCGCCCCCGCGCGAAACAGCCCCTCTATATCCGACGGATCGAGCGCCTCTATCAACACGACGACGCGGCTCACGCGTCCTTCGGCAGTCAGGCGCGCAACGGTCTCTCGCACATCTTTAGTATCAAACAGGGATGCCGCGATAATGGCAGCGCCACGGCGCGAAGGAAACGCCCGAGCCATAGACACCAACCCGTCTAGGTCGCCCACGCGAAGCACCTGCGCGCCCGCATCGCGGCCCTCGACTTCCTGCTGCAGCAGTCCGTAATCGCCACACGCGCAGCACGCAAGCCAGATCGCTTTCATCACTCGTCGCCTCCGCTCTTTTTGCCGCGTGCCGTGGCGGGAATCGTCAAGCTGACCGTTCCCTTGCCCGAGGCTCCCAGCAATTCCTTGACGTCTTTGGGGTCGGCCGCCAGCGTCACCCACTCGACCTTGCCTTCGCGCGTGGCACCGGCCTCGTCGCTGGTATCGATCACATACGCGCCGCACAGCCGATCGGTCACGCCGTCTTTTTGCACGTACACATCCACGTAGCTGCCCACGCCTGCGGCTCCGCCCACCGAATGCTCGGCATCGACCGCCACCGAAACGGCAACCTTGCCCTTGGGCACCTCGAGCGTATGGCTCTCGGCTTTGGTGTAGGCATCGCAGACCACGGCATTTTTGGGAATACGCGAGGTCGTCACGTCGCCACGCACCTGGCGCAGGTCGGTCGCCGCATCGCGCGGCAGCAGGCTCGCGAGCCACTCTTGGGTTACGACATTGGTCTCGTCGAGGGTCTCACCCACATCGATATCACGTGCGGCAACGCAAACTTCGACGCGATCGCCGCCGTATTTGGCCAAGGTTTCGGCCTGGGCCTGCTCAGCCCGCGAACGAACCGATGATCCGTAAACCATGCAGAGTGCCGCGGCGAGCACGCCCGCTGCCAGGCTGATGGCGATGCGCTTGCTCTTGTTCACGGCAGCTCCTCTCAAGACAGCACTGGGCGGATGGGATGCCCGTACCACTATTGTCCGAGCGGCCAAGCAACAAAACAGCGCGATCACCATCTTGGTTTTAAGTGTCAAACCAATTACCAGCCAAGAGCTGACCAACCCGTCAAGCCCGCGGCAAGGTTTTGGTCAGCGCGTCGGCAAAACGCTTATTTAAGGGCGCATCGCCAGTAAAAAAGCCGCCTCCCGCACAGTTGGAAGACGGCTGTCATAGATAAATTCAATTACAGATGGACATCGGGATCGAGCATTTGGGCACTCACACGCATGGATGACGCCAAGTTTTGGAACGTTTCCAGGCGCAGGCCATCGATCTGCCCGGCATCGGCGGCATCGCGAACGGCGCAGCCCGGTTCGTGGGTATGCGTGCAGTCGCCAAACCGACACGCACGCGACGCCTCGACGATCTCGGGGAAGGCACGCGCCAGGCCCCGCTCGTGACCAACGAGTGGCAAACTGCGCAGGCCCGGAGCGTCGGCAATGACGCCGGCGTCGCCCGGCAGCGCCACCATCACGCGCGCGACCGTGGTATGGCGGCCTTGGTCGTCGCGCTCGCGCACGCCACCGGTAGCCAGCGCATCGTGGCCCAGCAGCGCATTGAGCAGCGTCGACTTTCCGGCCCCCGACTCACCCAGGATCATGGCGCACGTTCCCGCCGGAACACAGGCGCGCACCTCATCCAAACCACGGCCTTCGGCAGAGGACGTCACGATAACGCGCACGTCCGGGCCCACCAGACGGCGCACGCGATCCAGATCGCGCTCGAGTTCCGCGGCCTCGCAGCGGTCGGCCTTGGTAAGCACCACCACCGGCTCGGCATCGCAGTCGAGCGCCAACACCAGCGAGCGCGCCACGCGGTCGAGCAGCACTTCACCGGCGCCAAGTGCCTGCACGATCAGCACGCTATCCACGTTGGAACAAAGCACCTGACGCTCGCCGCGGGCGCGGCCACGCCAACGCTCAAAACTCGTGCGTCGCGGCAGGACGCATTCGATTACGCCCATGTCGTGCCCGGGCGCACGACGCACCGCCACACGGTCGCCCACAGCCGGCAGCAGTACCTCGTCCTCGCCGCGCGACTTGGCAAACCCCACGGCATGCTCGGCACGAAAGGTATCGTCGGCCGTCACCACCAGCGGAAACCCGCGATCCAAGCGCACCACGGCGCCCAGTTGCATCTGCTCGGGCTCCTCGGCTTGGGCGCAAAAATCGTCAAATGCCGCCTGCTGAGCCGCGGCGACCGGCAGATCGCCAAACGCCGGAACATCCTGCAGCGCATCGAGTCCCGGCACGCTCGCCAGCAGCTCCTCGGCAGACGCGGGGGCTTCGGTCGCAAGCTTCCGACGACGGTCACGCTTGGCCCGCGCCCCCGTCGTCTTTTTCTTCGCCTTAGCCCTAGCCTTGCCCACAAGCGCCTCCCAGCACCACAAATCACAACTGAGCAGGTATTTTAAATCAAAAAGAGCTGGCCGGGCAAAGCCCGACCAGCTCACACACTTTCCCTCAGCCAATGGTCCCGAGAGGCCATCCGAAGGCCCGACCGCCGAGAGGGGTTTCTTCTGAGCGATCCCGCAGCGCGAAGCGCGAGGACCAGCGAAGAAGAAACCCCGCAGGCGGTCGGGCCGGTGGGAAGGATGGCCTTTCGACCTACTCCTTCTCGACTGCGCGCATGATCGCCTTGTAGATCTCCATCAGCGGAATGATCAGGAAGGCAAGGCCCAGCGCGGCGATAACGCCCTTGAGCTCAAGCGTCACGGGGCCAAAGAACATCTCGGCAAGCGTCGGCTGCACGGTTACGATCACCGTCAGCACCAGCGCCAGCGCGGCAGAGGCCCACAGCCACTTGTTTTGCTTCTTCATCTTAAACAGCGACGTGCGGCGGCTGCGCATGTTAAAGCAGTGGAAGATCTCGACCATGTTGAGCGTGATGAAGGCCATCATCACGCCTTCCTCGTCGGCGACGCCGGCGATCATATCGGAGATGTGGATGTAGCCCATGTCAAAGTACACGCCCACAAAGAAGCTCGCCAGCACCAGCGCGGCAATGATCAAGCCCTGGACCACGCAGTCCAGACCCATATTGCCGGCAAAGACACCGTCCTTGGCGTTGCGCGGCTTGCGCCTCATGATGTCGCCCTCGGCATCCTCCATGCCCAGCGCGAGCGCGGGGAAGCAGTCGGTGACCAGGTTCACCCACAGCAGCTGCACCGGCTGGAAGATGGTAAAGCCGATGAGCGTGGCGATAAACACCGAGAACACCTCGGCAAGGTTGGCCGAAAGCAGGAACTGGATGACCTTGCGGATGTTGTCGTAGATGCGGCGACCCTCTTCGCAGGCACCGATGATGGTGGCGAAGTTGTCGTCGGCAAGCACCATGTCGGCGACGTTCTTGGTAACGTCGGTACCGGTGATGCCCATGCCAACGCCGATGTCGGCACGCTTGATGGACGGGGCGTCGTTGACGCCGTCGCCCGTCATGGCCACGATCTGGTCGCGCGACTTCCAAGCCTCGACGATACGGGTCTTGTGCTCGGGCTGGACGCGGGCGTACACGCCGTAGTCCTCGATGTGCGCGTCGAGTTCCTCGTCGCTCATGCGATCGAGGTCGGCACCGGTGATGGCATGGCTGCGATCGGTGACGATACCCAGCTGCTTGGCGATGGCCACGGCGGTGTCGATGTGGTCGCCCGTGATCATGACGGTGCGGATACCAGCATCGTGGGCCTCGCGGATGGCGTCGGCGACCTCGGGGCGGACCGGGTCAATCATGCCGGACAGGCCGCAGAAGACCAGGTCGTGCTCGAGCGCGGCGGGGCTGCAGTCGCTTGGGACCTCGGTGTAGGTGCGGCTTGCCAGCGCCAGCACGCGCAGGGCCTCGTCGGCCATGGCCTTGTTGGCGGCCACGAGCTCGGCACGACGCTCCTCGGTCAGGGGGACGACCTTATCGCCCTCGTAGATGTGGGTGCACAGGCCGATCACCACGTCGGGCGCGCCCTTGGTGTATTGCTCGTACTCGCCGTCCAGGGTCTCAACGACCACGGACATCATCTTGCGGCCCGAGTCAAACGGGGCCTCGCCCACGCGCGGGTGCTCGGCAGTCAGACCAGTGAGGCCCGCCTTTCCGGCATCGTTGACGAGCGCGCACTCGGTCGGCTCGCCGACGGCCTCACCCAGTTCCTCGTCCCACTGGGCATCGGAGCACAGCGCCATGCCTGCCAGGAACTTCTCCTTAGGCGCAGCGAGCTCGTGCTTGACGACGGTCATCTTATTTTGGGTAAGGGTACCGGTCTTGTCGGAGCAGATGGTCTGCGTGCAGCCGAGAGTCTCGACGGCAGAGAGCTTGCGGATAATTGCCTGGCGCTTGGCCATCTTGGTCACGCCAAGCGACAGCACGATGGTCACGACGGCGACCAGGCCCTCGGGGATGGCAGCGACGGCGAGCGAGACGGCGACCATAAAGGTGTCGAGCAGGGCAGTCGGGTCGGTAAGGACGTTGCCCACGCCGTGGCGGACGATGTCGACGCCAAAGATCACGACGCAGATGACGATCACCATAATGGTGAGGATACGGCTGAGCTCGGCGAGCTTCACCTGCAGCGGCGTGAGCTCTTCCTTGGCCTCGGCCAGGGCACCGGCGATCTTGCCCATCTCAGTATCCATGCCGGTGCCGACCACGACGGCGCGGCCACGGCCGTACACGACGGTGGAGCCCATGTAGCACATGTTCTTGCGGTCGCCGAGCGGCACGTCATCGGTGCCCGCGGCAAGCTCGATCACGTTGGCGTGCTTCTCGACCGGCACGGACTCGCCGGTGAGCGCGGCCTCTTCGATTTTCATCGTGGCGCTCTCGAGCACGCGGCAGTCGGCCGGGACGGAGTCGCCCGCCTCGAGCATGATCACGTCGCCGGGTACAAGCTCGGCGCTCGGCAGGTGCACGAGTTTGCCGTCGCGTAGAACCTTGGACTGCGCCGCGCTCATCTCCTGAAGGGCCTCGAGGGCCTCCTCGCTCTTGGCTTCCTGGACCACGCCCAGCACCGAGTTGACGATAACGACGAACATGATGATGGCGACATCGGCAAAGTCCGCCTCGCCCTTAACCATGCCCGTGAGCGCGCTGATAACGGCGGCAACGATCAACATGATGACCATGGGATCGGCCATCTGCTCAAAGAAACGCTTCCACAGCGGCGTCTTCTCGGCTTCCTCAAGCTTGTTAGGGCCTGTCTTGGCGAGGCGCGACGACGCCTCGTCGTTGCTCAGGCCGAGGTTCTCATCGACACCTTGGTCGCTGAGCACCTCCGCCGCGGCGGACAGGTATTCCTTTTGCATATAGAGTCCCCTCCTGGGATTCGGGCCACTCAGCAGATTGATGCCCGATCATAATTCCCAGGAGAAGGGCAAGGGCTCATCAAGGCTGCCGTGCTGAGCGGCAGTTGATAGTGGAGCTATGGTACCCCAAAGCGACGCGTCTAGCCAAAACAATCCATTTGGAAATATGGTCCGTATGTAACGATGCGGACCGTGTGATGCTCAATACTGATAAAACGTTTTTTCTTAGGCGCGTCGCCAAACTAAAATATCACCCAGATAGCAGCGGTTAGAGCGGTTGGTAAAGTTTTTTCATATACCGTTTTTCCCGTAAAAAATGAACTTCTAATTCGGCATACGGTCGATTTTTTGGGGTATTCGGTCGGTATTTCGTTATAATCAACTCAGTTTTATTTCTTAAGGTTTATCTATCAGCGCAAGACGATGTCAGATGGAGGTCTGAATGTACAAGCGCACTAAGATTGTATGCACCATGGGTCCCGCCTGCGATAGCGACGAGACCATCCGCGAGATGATCAAGGCGGGCATGAACGTCGCCCGTTTTAACTTCTCGCACGGCTCCTACGACGAGCACCACGGTCGCATCGAGCGCGTCCGTCGTATTTCCAAGGAGCTCGGTATGCCCGTCGGCATCCTGCTCGACACCAAGGGCCCCGAGGTCCGCACCGGTCTTCTGGTCGACGGCAAGAAGGTTGCCGTCAAGACCGGCGACAAGATCGTCGTCACCGCTCAGCCCACGTCCGAGGATTTCCACGGCACCGCTGAGCACATCTCCCTCGACTACCTGGCTCTGCCCTCCGAGGTTGAGAAGGGCTCCCTCATCCTGATCGATGACGGCCTGGTTGCTCTCGAGGTCGAGTCCGTCGACGGCCAGGACATGACCTGCGTCGTCAAGAACGACGGCCTGATCGGCGAGCGCAAGGGCGTCAACATGCCCAACGTCAACATCTCGCTGCCCGCCATCACCGAGCGCGATCGCCAGGACATCCTCTTTGGCCTGACCGAGAACATCGACTACATCGCCGCTTCCTTCATCCGTGACGGCGAATCTGTCCGCGGCATCCGCGAGCTTTGCCGCGAAAACGGCGGCGAGCACGTGACGATCTTCCCGAAGATCGAGTGCGCCCTGGGCGTCGAGAACTTCGATGAGATCCTCGAGGCTTCCGACGGCATCATGGTCGCCCGTGGCGACCTGGGCATCGAGATCAAGCCCGAGCTCGTTCCGCACATCCAGAAGGAGATCATCGCCAAGTGCAACGCGGCCTACAAGCCCGTTATCACCGCTACGCAGATGCTCGACTCCATGCAGCAGAACCCGCGCCCGACGCGCGCCGAGGTTGCCGACGTTGCTAACGCCATTTACGACGGTACCGACGCCGTCATGCTGTCCGGCGAGTCCGCTGCCGGTAAGTACCCGGTCGAGGCCGTCAAGATGCAGGCCAGCATCGCTCTCGAGACCGAGAAGTACCTCCCGGCTCACGCTCCGCTCGAGGTTCCGACCGATGCTCACGGCACCCGCGTCGTCAACAACGTTGTGGGTATGTCCGCTGTGAACATGGCCACCACCGTTGGCGCCAAGTGCATCACCGTGCCGACGACCACCGGCCGTACCGCTCGCCTGATCTCGCACTTCCGTCCCAACATGCCGATCTGCGCGTTCTCCCGCCACGAGTGGGCCGTCCAGCAGATGATCATGTACTGGGGCGTTATCCCGCACAAGGCCGAGATTACCCAGGGCACCGTCAACGGCACGATCGTCAAGGCGATCGAGACCGCTAAGGAGCTCGGCTACGTCGAGACCGGCGATTTGACCGTCGCTACCGCCGGCGATCCCCGTATGAGCGTCCAGCTTGAGGACAAGGTCTCCTCGACCAACGTCGCCTACGTCGCTCAGGTGCGCTAAATCGCACTTGCAAGCACATTTACATTAAAAAGGGCCCGGAGGCTTTGCCTTCCGGGCCCTTTTTCTGTGCGCCGATGCCTACCGCACGGCATGACACGCACCCATTTCTTTACCAAAAGCGCGAAATCCGCCCTCCGGGGCCCAAAAAATAAAGCCCCAAGCGCTAAAAGTGTTCGCCCGGTGGCAAACCCACACCTCACACAGGGCTGATAAATCGTTTTAGCAAGGTCTAAATCGACCACGTTTTCGGAAGTGCGGGGAAAAATTGCCTACCCCCGAGCACAAGCCCTTTTATTTCAACAAAACCCCTGATAAAGTTGGCTTAAATACCGCTTGTGGTTGACCTGTTTGTCTTTTTCCCCGCACTTCCGAAACCGATAGCTTTTCTAGCCCAAACTACGCTCAAACGATCGGATCGCTATGTCATTTCTTGCCTGCGGACCCACGGCTTTTCAGTACTATCGCATACCGCCCCAGATACTGGGACTCTATCCGGCAATCCTGCCGCCCGACCATGACCATCGCTTGGTGCATTACTCAAAACAACCAGTATTTAAAGACTTGCTCGGCACACCAGTCTGGAGATTCGTGGGCGAAAGAAAACAGCGCGCGAATCGGGAGCATTCGTAAAACAGTTTCAGTCCCGGCAGTAATGTCTGCCGGGACTGTTCTTGTATAAATTGAAGCCGTATGTATATGATTAAACAGACCGATAAACTTGAATAGGTCGAATAGATAATAATTTATGGAGGTTGTAATGGTAAGAATAGCAACTGTAAATGATGCGGAGCAATTAAACATCTTAAACAACGAATTTAATGGTGAGGGCGATACAAGCATAGACAATATTAGAAATTCCCTTATGAATAATAAACAGGAAGTTGTTATCGTTGCTGATGAAGATGATATGTTAGTTGGATTTGTTTGTGTTCAGCTTAAAAAATCGTTCTGCTATGATGAATATATGCCTGAAATTACAGAAGTGTATGTTAAACCAGCATACAGAAAAAGAGGCTTAGCGAGTGAGATGATTACTTTTGCAGAGGCTTATTGCAGTAAGAATTATCCACTTGACAAATATGAACTTCTAACAGGACAAGAAAATCTTGTTGCACAAACTGTATATAATAAACTTGGATATGTAGATGATAATGAACTTCATTTATCAAAAAGAGTGAAGAAGTAAGTCAAATTAAGATTTGTCGAACTGATACTAAGGGCGCACTTCTATACGGGTTAAACCCGTATGTGCGCTCTGCGAGACCGAACAGCTCGGCCCCCTGAATATCTGGGGTGCGTCACTGCGTTCCGTACAAGGGGATCCATCCCTTGCGCCGCTATGCGGCTATCCTTACATGAAAAAAGGCGTGATCACTTTCGTCACGCCTTTTGCCTATTTAACTGTCTTACGAACACCCCGCTAACGGAAAGCTATTTCATAGCCGTCTGCTAACCCAAGAGCCGCCTCCTGGGTCGTTTAGGCAGACTGAGCATGGATTTGATGTCACGTCGCCCGAGTTTACGCTGCTCAACCTTGCTACGCAGGTCTCACGCAACCAGTTACTCATGGCTTGCTACGAGATGTGCGGCTCCTTTGCAGTGTTCACGCCTTGTAAACGGGCTCAGCAGCAGCTCGATGAAGCAATTTCGCTTAAGCTCATTCCGCCCGACTGTGGTTGGAAACGTGTTGTCGACACCAAGGGCAATGACACCAACTTGTGGAAGCGCACGCCGCTTCTTTCCGCAGCGGATATCGCCGCGTTCGCCAAGCAGGCCGCAGGCCTGCGCGGCGTTAAACAACTGCGCTGGGCGGCCGAGCACATGACGGGACAGACCGCCTCGCCCTTCGAAGTACAGACCTCCATGCTTGTCTCGCTCCCCCGCAACGAGGGCGGCATGGGCATCAATATCGCAAACAACGTGCGCATCCCACTCAGCGACGCCGCGCGCTCACTGTATGACAAAACCTGCTGCTACGCCGATATCCTCATAGAGAGCAGCACCGACAGCATGGGCGTCATTCTGGAATGCCAAGGCCGCTCCGCCCATGACAGCGAAGCCGCGAGCCTCTCCGATGCCGAGCGCACCACCGCCCTCACAAGCATGGGCTATGACGTTATCCAGATAACCTATGATCAAATCAAGGACACGAAGAGCTTTAACAGCATCGCCGAGCTAATTCATAAAAAGGCGGGGCTCCCTTACGTTCCAAAATCTAAGCTGGAACTCACTGCCGCAGAAACCCTTCGGCGGGAGCTATTGGTCGATTGGGATGAACTGTTCACCGTTACGTCTGCCGGCTAGCAGCTAGCGATCAGAGGGACTGCGGGGACGTCAGAAGCGGCAACGCGGGCGGCAAAACCCGCCTCGGTTAGCTCGACGACCTCGGTAAACGTTGCGTCAAAGAACTCTTCGGTCAGCAGACGGTACGGCGGATGATCCGGATCGCCGGGGTTTTCGCGCACAATCTCGTGCATAACGCCAATGGTCTTGAGCACATACTCTTGTGGAATCGAATACTGACCAAACTGGGCCGCCGCGGTATAGAGGCGATCGGTCGCACGCGGGATAGAAACGATGCCGAGCGTCTTGCCAAACCAGTCAAAGTCTCCCTGCTTCTTAATGCGGAACTCCTCGCACGGCTTGCCGCCTCGCGCCTCGAGATATTGGTTCACGCGCGTGTTCCACACGGTATCGGCCACCAGATGCGACCAAACGCCCAGCGTCAAATCGAGCAGCGACTGCGCCACGTCATCGGGCGCGAGCGAAAACTCGGCGGCGCCGGGGCCGTCAACCGGCTCGGCGTCTTTGTAGCGCTGCGGATAGTGCACCCGATTGAGCCTTTCACGCTCTTCGACAATCGAGGTCGCTGCAGCCGGCGCACCCGTCGGCGCACCTTTAAGCAAAGGCGCCACATAGGTGTCCCAAAACTCATGCTCGCGTGGCTTAGGAATGGGCTCGGGCTTGGCAAAGTGCGTGATGCGATACGGGATGGGGTCGGCAATACCGGGAACCATGTACCCCACAAAAATGTCCGGAACCACGCTGCCAAACAAAAAGGCATTGCGGTCGCGCACGTTATCGGCAAGCGCGCCGGCACGCGCCAGAAGTCGTTCCGTCTGAGCGATATGAATATTCCAGCTTGGCATAGCTACCCCCGTAAAAACCCGGATAACTATACCATTCGCAGCAAGTCACGTGCGCGGCCGCAACCCCACTATGCGGCAACTATTCTGCTGCACCGTTTTCGGTTCCATATGATGGCACGGGAGCCCCGACCACGTGGTGATATCGATCGATATAAATCGCACGGGCCCCAAGACGTCGTACTAAATCCTGATGATGCGTGCTCATCAAGACCGTCTTACCGGCAGCAACATAAGCCAGTAGAAAGTTGACCACGATGTCGCAAGAGTCCTCGTCAAGTCCGTTGGTAGGCTCGTCGAGCACCAGAATATCGGGGTTCATCGACACGACGGCAGCCAGCGCCACACGCTTCTTTTGCCCACCCGAAAGCTGATAGGGCGAAGCATCGACCAGATCGGCAACCTGAAACAGCTCCATGGCATCACGGACGCGGCGCCCGAGCTCGTCCGCCGAAAGCCCCATTTGAGCCGGGCCAAACGCGACCTCCTCGCCGACCGTGGCGCAAAAGATCTGTGCATCGGCGTTTTGGAACACGAAGCCCACGCGCTGATGGAACCGCTGGGTCGTCGCGGAATCCTTGAGATATGCCGCATCGACCACATGTCCATCAAACAGGTACGTACCCGCATCCGCAAGCTCAAGGCCGTTGATAAGCCGCATGATCGTCGTCTTGCCGCAGCCGTTGGGTCCAACCAGCGCAACCAGCTCACCGCGATTAACCTGCAGCGACACGCCATCGACCACCGTATGGCCCGCATAGGAAAACACCACGTCGCGAAACTCGATGAGCGGCGTGGCCTTGGCGCCGGCAGCACCGCTCGCACCCATCGCACCATTTGTATCGTTTGCCAAAACGTCGCCCTTCCCTATTCACATCGACGGCTTGACCGCCCGCGCTACAGCACCGCGCACAACACGGCGAGCAGCACCACAACAGCCGCATAGACCGCGTCGCGCCAGCCAAAGCCGTTCCGTGCAGGCGCCGGATATGCGCCGGCAAAACCGCGGCAAAGCATAGCCTCGTCCATCGCGCGGCTGCATTCCATCGCCTTGATAAAGGTCATGCCCATGATACCCGCGATCGAATCGGTACGCGAAAATCCTGCAGGCGCGCGGCCCACACTGCGCAGCATGACCGATTCGCACAGGTCGTGCGCCGTGCGACCCAGCACCTCGATGTGTTTGAGCGCCATATCAAACGTAAAGATAACCTCGTCGGGCAGGTGCAGCATCTTAAGCGCCGCCGACATGCGACTCCAGGTAAGCGTCCACGAAACGCCCAGCACCAATGACACATTAACAAAGGTCTTGAGCGCAATCTTGAGCATGGCGCCCGTGGCAGAAGCACCCAGCAGCAGGGCAGGAAGCGCCAAAACCACGGCAAACCCCGCGGCAGCCAACGCCGGCACAAAGGTCGCGCGCAGCCCGCGTACGGGGCGCACCGCAACGAGCACCAACGCGATCGCTGTCATCAGCATCAAGTACAGCGGGCTCTGCGTCAGGCATACGCACAGGACGCAGACGAACATCCCCACCAAACGCACTGGCGCCGAAACGGAAGAAAGGGCGCGGTCGATAATCGACCCGCCCTTATGTGCGCCGCCGCCTAGACGAACCCGCTCAAGCAGGCTCGCCAGATGCAGGACATTCTTTTGCATCACACGATGCCGAGCCCCCACGGGCTCGTATCGCTGCTCGACCGCAAGCCAGCTAGGCAGCTCGACCGTCGCCATGGGCTCCGCTTTCCTTGACCGTTAGCGAGACCAGACGGAATGCGATGGTGAGCACCGCCACGCCAATCACGCCCGAAAGAATATACATCGCGGCCTGGCCGGCAAAGCCAAGGCCCTGCTCCTCGGAATAGGCCTGCAGATAATCGCCCGTGGGCAGGGCATCGGCAAAGGTCGGGGTATCGAGACCGACCGAAGTCTGCAGACTGTCGTCACCAGCCTCCTGAACGGCGGTCGCGGCGCCCTCAGCGTCCCACTCGCCCCAGGCGTCACCCGTGGCAAGCAAGCCGAGCGGCGTGGCCACGACAAGCACGGCGACCAGGATGAGCGTGGGGACCAGTGAGGTCTTCTTGGCGGCAGCGCTCTCGGCAGCAAGCTGGCCATCGGCGGCCTCGGGCCCGACGATAACGCTCGGCGCCGTCTTCTTAATGAAACCGTAGATGGCGGCCGTCGCCACGCCCTCGACCACGCCGGCTACCAACATGTGCGGGATCATCATGGCCGGAATGGCAATAGAGAGCGGGAAGGGGCAGTACAGCGGAGCTCCCGAAGCGTTGGTAAAGAACATCGGCTGAATACCAAACTCGATCGCCGTGCACAGGGCCGCCAGGCACAGGCCGACCCAACCGCTTACGACGGCCGAAACCGAGGTGCCCCAGCTCTTGTCGTGCAAACGGCTGTTGAGCGCACGGAACACGATAGCGGCGGCAAACGGCAGCACGAAGGCCATGTTAAAGCAGTTGGCGCCAAAGGACAGGATGCCGCCGTCGCCAAACAGCAGCGCCTGCAGCGCCAGCGCGACCGAAACCGCGATGGCCGCGGCCTCCGGGCCCAGCAGCAGCGCGATGAGCGCGCCGCCGACGGCGTGACCCGTGGTACCGCCGGGCAGCGGCACATTGAACATCATGAGCAAGAAAGAGAATGCGGCGCAGATACCCAGAAACGCCATGTGCTCGCGATCGAGCGTGGCGCGCACCTTTTTGATGCAGTGAACCCACACGGGCACCATCGCCACTGCCATGACGGCATCGGTCTGCGGGGACAGATAATTATCTGGAATGTGCATGTACGCCTCCCGGTTATCGGCGCACAGAATTACAACGCCGCTTAAATCACCTTGCCAGTGTTACGTATTGTCAGATTCGTAACACGCCACGGGCTATCATAGCAAAACGGCGCACTGCCGACAAAGCAGCACGCCGTTATGTAATGCGCGTGTCATATATGCAGGCTCAGCAGTGCCTTATACCGAGGATAGCAGCCACGTAAGGCTCGGCAGCAGCCACCGCTGACCCATACCCCAGTGCAGGGCCTAGCCGCGGACCTCGCCGTTTACGCCCTTGCACACCTTGGTGACGATCTTCTGGTGCGCTTTTTCGACCTCTTCGCTGGTAAGCGTGTGGTCGTCGGAGCGATACGTAAGCGCAAAGGCCATGGACTTCTTGCCCACGCCCACGCGGACCGGATCGCGGTAGACGTCGAACAGACGCACACCCTCGAGCAGCTTGCCACCGGCGCTGGTAATGCGGCGCTCAAGGTCCTCGCAAGTCACGGAGTTGTCGACCACGATAGCAAGATCGTGCTCAACAGCCGGGTACTGCGAGAACTCGCGGTAGTTCTCCTGGTTGCGGGCGCCCTTGATCAGCTTGTCCAGGTCGAGCTCAAAGGCAACGACGACCTCGTCGATGCCCATGGCTTCGCGCGCCTCGGGGTGGATCTCGCCGACCCAGCCCAGCACGGTGCCGCCAGACAGAACCTCGGCGGCACGGCCCGGCTGCAAGAAGGCATAGCCCTCGCCCTCGACGGGACGGAAGCGAACCTTCTCGATGCGCAGCTGGGCGAGCAGCTCCTCGACGATGCCCTTGCCAAAGAAGAAACGCAGCTTGCGGTACTTCATGTTCCAAGACTGCTCGCTCCACTGGCCCGAGAGCACGCCCGCCACGGACTTGGTCTCCTTGGGCAGGCTGGCGTTCTCGCGGCCGTGGAACAGGCTGCCGACCTCGTACAGGTGCACGTTGGGCGTGCCATGGGCCTCGTTATACGCCACAGACTGCAGCAGGCCCGGCAGCAGCGAGCGGCGCATCTCGGTCTGCTCGGCCACCAGCGGGTTCATAAGTACCACGGGGCAGCCGCGGCCCTCGGTGGACATGCCGATCTTCTCCAGGTCGCCCGGCGCGGCAAAGCCAAAGGTCGTGGTCTCGTTGAGGCCGCAGGCGCGCAGGATCTCGCCGACCTTGCGGGTAAGCTTCTGCTCGCGGGTCAGGCCGCCGATGTGGTTCTTGGCAGCCGGGATGGTCGCCGTCACGCGGCCCATGCCCCACAGGCGCAGGACCTCCTCGATCAGGTCGATTTCGCGCGGCAGGTCGGGGCGGAAGCTCGGCGGGGTAACCATAAAGTCCTCGCCGTCGCTCTCGACGGTGCAGCCCAGACGGGTGAGCGAGCGCTCGATAAAATCGGGCTCGATGTCGGCGCCGCAGATGGCGTGCACGCGGGCCAGGCGCAGCTTAATGCTGTCGATGGTCTTGGGCGCGGGGAACACATCTACGTAGCCGGGAGCGACCTCGCCGCCGGCGATCTCCTCGATGAGCGCGCAGGCAACATTGGCCACATCCACGCAGCCGGTCTCATCGACCTGGCGCTCAAAGCGGATGGAGGCGTCGGAGATCAGCGACAGATCGCGGCTGGTGTGCGAGGTGCGACCGGCGTCGAAGCAGGCGCTCTCGACCATCACGTCGACGGTGTCGTCCTCGATCTCGGAATCCATGCCGCCCATAACGCCGGCCAGCGCCACGGGGCGCTCGCCGTCGGTGATAAGGCCCATGCCGGCGTCGAGCGTGCGCTCCTCGCCGTCGAGCGTCGTGAACTTCTCATCCTGCTGGGCGGCGCGAACCACCACGCGGCGCCTGCCATCGCGCTCGGCAAAGGTGTCCAGGTCAAAAGCGTGCAGCGGCTGACCGGTGAGCATCATCACATAGTTGGTGATGTCGACGATGTTGTTGTGCGGGCGCACGCCCAGGGCGTTAAGGCGCTTGACCATCCAGTCGGGCGACGGGCCGACCTTCACGTTGCGCACGATGCGGGCGACATAGCGGTCGCACAGGCCCTCGTCGGCGATCTCGACCGAAAGCTCGTCGTCGGTCGCGCGGCCGGTCTCCGCCTTGATGGCGGGCAGCTCAACGTGGAAGTCGCGATCGAAAATGGCACCGGTCTCACGGGCCATGCCGATCATGGACAGGCAGTCGGGGCGGTTGGGCGTGATCTCGCAGTCGAGCACGGTATCACTCGAGCCCACATACTCGGCAAACGGCATGCCGCAGGGCGTATCCTCGGGCAGGATCATGATGCCGGAGTGGTCGCCGCCCAGGCCGAGCTCGCGCGCGGAGCAGTTCATGCCCATGGACACGACGCCGCGAAGCTTGCTCTTCTTGATCTTGACGTCACCGGGAAGCACGGCGCCGATCATTGCCGTGACGATGTGGTCGCCGGCCTCAAAGTTCTGAGCACCGCAGACGATCTGCAGCGGAGCGGGGTTGCCGTCGGCGTCGAGGTTCTTGTCACCCACGTCGACCGAGCACACATACATATGGTCGCTATCGGGGTGCGGGGTCTTGGTGAGCACCTTGGCGGTCACCACGTGGTCGAAAGACTCGCCCACGGTGTCGATCGCCTCGACCTCGGTGCCGGTACGGATATATTCGTCCGAAAGGGTCTTGGGATCCTCCGGAATATCGATCATGGTCTTGAGCCAGTCGTAAGAAACACGCATCTAACTGGTCTCCTTTCATCTGTAACGTCTGCAATAAACAGACGGAAAACTCCAGCTACGGAGACGGGTTTCCGAGGTGCCGCAGATTGCCCCGAAAGAGGAGCGCCGCGTACTTGGGTACGCAAGCGACGGTTTGAGGGGCAAGGTGCGGTGGCTCGGGAAGCCGCCGGGACAGGTCAACTTAAAACTGATTCAGGAAACGCATATCGCCTGTCATGAGCGTTCTGAGGTCGGGCAGGTCGTAGCGCAGGGCCGCGACGCGCTCGGCGCCAATGCCAAAGGCGAAGCCGGTGTACTTCTCGGGGTCGATGCCGCAGTTGATCAGGACGTTGGGGTCGACCATGCCGCAGCCCAAGATCTCGATCCAGCCGCTGTGCTTGCAGAAGTTGCAGCCCTTGCCGCCGCAGACGTGGCAGCTCACGTCCACCTCGCAGGAAGGCTCGGTGAAGGGGAAGAAATGCGGGCGGTAACGCGTCTTGCGGTCCTCGCCAAACATGCACTTAACAAAGTAGTCGAGCGTGCCCTTAAGATCGCCAAAGGTGATGCCCTCGTCGACGACCAGGCCCTCGATCTGGTTGAACTGCGGCAGGTGACAGGCGTCGGCCGTGTCGGGACGGTAGACGGTGCCCGGGCAGATCATGTAGATGGGCGGCTTCTGCGACTCCATGGTGTGAATCTGCACGCCCGAGGTCTGGGTGCGCAGCAGCACATCGGACTCGCCGTGGGCATGCGCCTCGGGGTGCGCGACGCTGCCGGGGTTGTTGTCGACCACATAGAAGGTGTCGCGGGCCGAGCGGCTCGGGTGATCCATGGGGGCGTTGAGCGCGGTGAAGTTGTAGTAGGAGGTGTCGACCATGGGACCGGACTCGACGGTGTAGCCGATACCGCTAAAGATATCCTCGGCCTCCTCGATGATCTGCTTGATCAGGTGCTGGTGGCCGATCTGCGGACGAATGCCCGGCAGCGTGATGTCGACGGCCTCGTGCTCCAGTGCGTGCTTGAGGGCGGCGGCCTTCATCTCGGTGGTGCGCTCGTCGAGCATGCCCTCGATCAGCTGGCGCATCTCGTTGGCGCGCTTGCCCATAACGGGGCGATCCTCGGGGGCGAGCTTGCCCATCATGCGCATCAGGCCGGTAATACGACCCTTGCGGCCGAGCAGCTCAACGCGCGCAGCCTCGAGCTTGGCGGCGTCGTCGGCGCCTGCGACGAGCTCCTTGGCCTCTTCCTCGAGTTTGACCAGATCATCAATCAGACTCATGTCTTCCCTTTCGTCTCTCGCGTTCCCCGCTCGCCAGGACGACTGCCGCCGTCTGGCGTTGCAAAAACGCGGCCCGGTTCGGTAACAAAAAACCGTCCTCGGGCATGTGCATTGCCCAAGGACGGTTGAATTCCGCGGTACCACCTTGTTTGACCCGGCGGATGTCTGGCCCGCCGTGCCCACTCTATGCCCCTTATCGCGAGGCTCACGGCTTCCCTACTGGGGCTTCGCCGCCGCTGGCCGCGCGCCCGTTGAGGTTGCTGCTCGGGAGTGAACGCTTGGCCCTTGCCACCGCAGGAAGGCTTGCAGCCCATGACCTTCCCTCTCTTGCCGGCGACGCGGCGGGCAAAACCCTCTCCGTCAACGCATTGGGCTATAGGATAACACATTCTGCGAGCATATCGCCGCGTTCCGTTTTGTTCGCACTGGGTACAAGGCGGGTAGCTGTGCAAACTGGCCGCACGCCCACCCGTGGCGTCCGGTCTGCGAGATCAAGGATATAGGTATGGGAAAGAAACTCGATAAGAAAGCCAAGGCCGCCGTGGCCAAGGCCTCTAAGAACGCCAAGGCGGGCAAGGGCATCAAGAAGCTCCGCAAGCTCGAAGGCAAACTATGGACCCGCGAGTACCTGCTCAAGATTGCCGAGTTCGATGGCGCGACGATTGCCCCCGCCAACGGCGCTGCGGCCCGCGCCGATGCTATGGGCACCCTTGCCGGCGAACATCACAAGCTCCTGACCAGCAAAAAGTCCGTCGAGCTTGTAAGCTCGCTGGCACACGAGACCGTCGCCGGCGGCAAGATCGACGACCCACAGCTGCTCGACGAGATCCGTGTGCTCGGCCGCGACCAGCGCGAGGCAAGCGCCATTCCCACCGAAGAGGCCGAGGCCTGGACCAGGCTCACCTGCGAGGCCGACGCCGTGTGGCACAAGGCCAAGACGGCCAACGACTGGGCGAGCTTTGAGCCCTACGTGGATAGAATCGTCGCCCAGCTCAAGCATCAGGCCGAGCTCATGGACCCCAAGCACGACCCATACGATGTTTGGCTCGACCAGTACGAACGCGGCCTTTCCGCCAAGAGCTTCGATGCGTTTTGTGACGAGGTCAAGGCCACCGTCGTGCCGCTCGTTCACGCCATCGGCGAGCGCGGGCAGCAGCCTACTGCCGACTTTTTGCACGCGCATGTGCCCGAGGCCGCCCAGCGCGCCATGAGCTTCGACCTGATGAAGCTCGTCGGCCTTAACCTGGACGACACCACGCTCGCCTTTACCGAGCACCCGTTTAGCGAGGGCTTCTCGGTGGGCGATGCGCGCATCGCCACGCACATCTACGAGAACGACTGCATCTCCAACGTCTATAGCATCATCCACGAGGCGGGGCACGCCATGTACGAGCTGGGCGTCAATCCCGCTTACGCGCGTACGTGTCTGGAGGGCGGCACCTCCATGGGCATTCACGAGAGCCAGAGCCGCTTTTTCGAGAACACCGTAGGCCGCAGTCGCGCTTTTATGGGCCCGCTGCTCGAAGTGCTGCGCCGTCACGCGCCCGAGGTCTACGGCAACGTGGACGAGGACACGCTCTACCACGCCGTGAACATCGCGCAGCCGTCGCTGATCCGTACCGAGGCAGACGAGCTCACCTACCCGCTGCATATTATGGTGCGCTACGAGATTGAGCGCATGCTGTTTGCCGGCGAGGCCACGGCCAAGGACATCCCCGCGCTTTGGAATCGCCTTATGGACGAGTACCTGGGCATTCCTGTTCCCGACGACACGCGCGGCTGCCTGCAGGATACGCACTGGAGCGGCGGCTCGTTTGGCTACTTCCCCACGTATGCGCTGGGCAGCGCCTACGATGCCATGTTTGTGCCGGCCATGTGCCGCGACGGTGTCGACCTTAACGGCGCCTGTGCGAGCGGCGACCTGGCACCCGTCCGCGCTTGGCTGGGCGAGCACATTTGGCAGTGGGGCCGCGCCAAGGACGCGCCGGAGCTCATCAAGGGCGCGTGCGGTATGGCATTCGACGCCCGCTACTACTGCAGCTACCTGCAGGACAAGTTCACCACGCTGTACCAGCTGTAAGGATTGACCTGCACGCCATCGCCAACGCCAACCATGTTGACGTCGATGTCTTGGCAACGTCAGCGAAAACGGCCCCAAGCGAGCAGGGTGACGTGAAATGAAAGGGCGCTGGCCTTCTGGTCGCGCCCCTGAAATTGAACGCCAGATTGCCGCTTGGGGCCGTTTGTAGCGTCGAGCGGTTACGCGGTTTGGTAAAACTGCGTAACTACAGAGCCTCCAGCGCGGCGGCGATGCGCTTCATGGCGGCGTCGGCGGCGTCTTGGTCGGGGGCCTCGGCCAAAACGCGAATCACCGACTCGGTTCCGCTCTTGCGCACCAGCACGCGGCCCTCGCCTGCCAGCAACGCCTCGGCCTCGGCGATGGCGGCCTGCACGCCCGTGCTACCCAGCGCAGCATCCTTGTCCGCCACGCGTACGGCAACCTGCGCCTGCGGCAGCAGCTTGCACGGCACCGCGAGCTGCGAAAGCGTCTCGCGTTCGGCACGAATCACTTCCATTACGCGCAGCGAGGTCATTATGCCGTCGCCCGTACGCTCGATATCGCCAAAGATCGTATGGCCCGTCTGCTCGCCACCCAGGCTATAGCCGCCCTCGCGCATCTTGGCATACACGTGGCGGTCGCCCACGCCGCTGGTCACGGCACTCAGGCCGGCAAGCTCCAGCGACTTAATCAGGCCAAAGTTGCTGGCGATCGTCGGCACCACGGTACCGCCCGAGAGGCGCCCGTGCTTGTTGAGATACACGCCGCACACGTACAAAATCTGGTCGCCGTCGACCACGCGGCCGCGCTCGTCCACAGCCAGGCAGCGGTCGGCATCGCCGTCGTAGGCAAAGCCCACGTCCAAGCCTTGCTCCACCACATGGCGCTGCAGGCGCTCCATATGCGTAGAGCCGCAGTCGACGTTAATGTTAAAGCCGTCGGGTGCGGCGTTAATCACGCGCACATCGGCGCCGAGCGCATCGAACACCGGCTTGGCGACAGAGGACGCCGAGCCGTTGGCGCAGTCAATGCCAATCTTGACGCCCTGCAGCGAAAAGTTCGCGCTTGCAATGAGCGAGGCAATATAGCGGTTGCGGCCCTGCATATAGTCCACCGTGGCACCAATCTGGTTGCCCGTGGCCAGCGGCACCTCGCCCTTGCCATCGATATAGTCCTCGATGAGCTCCAGCACGTCCTCGTCCATCTTAAAGCCGTCGCTGTTGACCAGCTTAATGCCGTTATCGCAAAACGGATTGTGGCTCGCACTGATCATGATGCCGCAATCGAAGCAGCCCTCCACGGTCTGATGCGCCACGCCCGGCGTTGGAATCACGTGCAGCATATATGCGTCCGCACCGCTCGCGACCAGGCCACTCACCAGCGCCGCCTCGAACATGTAGCTCGAACGACGCGTGTCCTTGCCCACGATCACGCGTGCTTTGCGCTCGCGGTTGGCGCCGTAATACCAACCCACAAAACGGCCGATCTTGTACGCATGCTCTACGGTCAGCCCGACGTTGGCCTCGCCGCGAAATCCGTCGGTGCCAAAGTACTTCATATCTTACTTATCCTGTTCGAACGTTTGAGCGGTTGGTGTGGTGCGAACCTCAAGCTCTTTGTGCCCAGAGTCCTTCGAAGTCGTGACCGTGTACTCAACCTTTATGTCTTGTCCAAGAAGCATGTGGACGCCGCCCCATGCAACCTTCAGGCCATCGTGCGTCGCTTCGCTCATCTCGATAGAACCGGAGCCCGAAGTCTTAATGTCCGAAATGCTGCCTCCCGCGGGAGCATAGAGATAGAGTCTCAGCACCTCGTCATCAATATCCTGGCTAATGCCGTTATGGCCCCGGAAATAACCAGGCATCTCGGCCTTCTCCTGAGGGGTCATCGTGTTCTTGAGCGTAGTGGTCACTCGATACGTCGTCGAACCGTCGGCATTTTCAACCGAAGAATCGATGGTGACTCGCTTATCGAGAAACCAATCCATCTTTGAGTAACTGTAGTTGTTCACATAGACGCCCAAGATCGGAGCCTCCGACGTATCGGTTTGGAGAGCGCCGGAGATGCCAAGGTCCTTCGCGGCCTTTTCCTCGTCGTCGTTTCTCGAATACATGAGGATGCGACCCTCGGAAGCACCCTTTTCGATGGCGGCAGCAATCTGAGTAATATCGCTGGAGCCCAGTTCGTCCACGATCTTGTTAAAAGCTGATCCGGCAACCGCCGCAAAAATGGCGTCCTGTTCCTCTACCGGGTAATTCCAATAAACATCGTGCATCAGTACCTTTGCAGCGTTGCTTCCGTCGACGACGGTGCCGTCGGGAAGCTGCGTGCCGCCTACAATGCCGAGCATATACTGCAAAAATACCGGATCGACTGCAAATACGCCGTCGATGTCATCTCCGACAATGGCCTTCTGCATATCGCTGACAAGCTGAGCCGCACGCGGATAATCGGGCGTCATCGTAACGTCGCCCATCGTGTATCCGAGCGTGTTGAATCCCGTCAGGCCCCATCCGGTCGTGAACAAGTTTGCCTCTTCATCGGTGATGGGAAGCGGACTCAAAGGCTCTTTCATCAAGTCGACTTTGACAAAATCGCCCAGTTCGAGCTTACCGTCAGTCACCGACATCACGCCGCGAGAACCCGGGAAACCGCCGCAGGCGCGGATCTCGACATTGCTCATCGCGAGCACAAGATAATGGCGCGTCTGACCGTTGGCGCCGAGCATCTGGGGCAGAACGGGGGCGACCTTCTCCGCCGCGTCAACCGCGCCGTTGAGGGTGGCAAAGCCGTCCTTTGCCTTATCGACCAGCTCGGTCACCTGGGCGATATGCGTATCGCCAATACCCTGAATCTTTTCATTGGCGCTCTTGAACGCCCTCGAGCTATCGGAGAGCGAATCGGCGACCGCCTGCAGCGCGGACACGTTGATTGTTCCGTCCTGGAACAGCTTGCCGGGCGTTGCCTGAGCGAGATTATCGGCCATGGGGACCAGCGCGCCGCTCGAAACATCGGACAGAGCGTCGACCATGGTGCGGACGGCATTAATGTCGCTGCCGTACACCGGGACAAACGAGGCCATCGTCCACAGCGGGCTCGAGGTCTCCGCCTTCATGCTGCTGCAAAGGTCGTTGATCTTCTTCGCATCGTCGGGTAGGGTCGAAAAATCGCCCGACGTGACCTTACCCTTAAGGTCTGCGACGATACCCACGGCCTCCTTTGCCTGGGCCTTCACGGTCTTTGCCGAGTTAAAGAACATGAAGCAGCTCACGCCAAGTGCAACGAGGACAACCGCGACGACAGCAACGACCGCTGTGGCGGCATAACGGTTCTTGTTCTCGCCCTTGCGATGACGATGACGGACCAACCCGTCCGACGTCGTGCTCGACGAAGTGCCGCCGCCGTAGTTCAGGCCAAAATCGTAATAGTCTTCTTTGGAACCCGAGCCCACAAACTCGGCACCGCTATCGTCCAGACGGGCAAACGTGCCGGTCTCGGAAGCTCCCGTGTAAATCGTGCCCAAGTTGCCCGTGATGCCTGCATCCTTGAGCGACGAGGTGTTGCCGGCAGCATTGGCGCTGACTGCATTGCCTGCGGGATTTGCGGAGACCTCGCGCGGTGGCACTGCGGGGGTAGCCCCGGTCGCAGCGGCCTGACCGTTTGCGCGGGCGGCCTTTTTTGCCTTCTGAGATTGCTCATACAGAGCGGTAAACATCGCCGTCTCGCCCGGAGACGTGCGATTGCCGGCGCCGTTCTGGCCAATGCCGCCCGGAGCGCCGGGCCTTCCCGCCCCATTAGAACGCGGCGGGACCGCCGGACGGCCGTCTCCGCTACCCTTAAAATGATTTCCAGCCATAGAGAAATCCTCACAATACAAAAGTCGATAAACGTTATCAGTTTATGTCATATTAAACGCGCGCAGCTAAACTCCAGACATGCGTCCTGATTACACGCAACATGCGCGAATCCCTATTCAGTTTTTAACTTGTATCAGCCGCTGCGTCGACTACACCGTCAAAAACACCATCGCGATAATCATGGCAAAACCCGCCAGGTCGGTGGGCAAAAATACCGTCCCCAGCATAAGAGCGCTGGTAATAGTGGCAGAGACCGGTTCCATGGTTCCGATAAGGCTCGCACGAACCGAGCCGATCTCCTTAACGCCCTGCATATAGAACATATAGGCAAAAAACGACCCAATCACGATGAACACCGCGAGCGCGCCGACACCCGAGGGCTCGAGCGCCGGCATGTGTGCCCACGGCTGGGTAAAAATGCTCAGCACGATTCCTGCCGAAAGCATAGCTGAGCCCGTGACAACCGAGCTGCCGTATTCCTTGAGAATTCCGGCCGGAATAATTGCCATGCAGGCACCGCCCACGGCGCACAAAAGGCCCGCGAGCAGGCCCATCGGCGAAATGCTCAGCGTACTGGGGTCGCCACCTGTGGCGATAAGAAACGTTCCGCCCAAGGCGAGCAAAACACCAAGCGTCTCGCGCGTGCGCGGAAGTCGATGCGTGGCAACGCAGGCATACCCCATGACGACCACCAGCTGCAGGCACTGGAACACCGTCGCCGTGCCCGCGTTGGTTAGGCGCACGGCAGACAGATAGCAAATCTGGTTGAACAGCAAGCCAAAAATCGTAAACAGGATGAGCTGCTTGCAGTCGGCGGGGGTAGTCCACAATTTAACCAAGCGGTCGCGATCCTTGTTGAGCACGACGAGCATAAAGAGCAGGCCGGCGCAAACCTGGCGCATGCTCATGAGCCAAAACGTCTCGATATGGCAAACATCGAAGAGGTAGCTGGCGCAGGTGCCAGAAAATCCCCAGAACGTTCCGCCGGCAGCCGCGGCAAGCACACCCAGGGCCATCTTGCGCGTCTGGGCGTCGTTGAGGCGGTCGCGCCATGCACGGCGGGTGCTGCGGCTGAGCTCATCGGTGCCCTCGGGCACATCAATGTTCGATATATCGGTCATCGGCACCGAAGCCCCTGCGCCTTCGACCTGCTCGACACGCTCTTTGCTCATCCCGCTCCCCCGAAACAGCCTGGAAACAATTCGGCTTACCTTACCACGGCGAAGGCACCAGCTGGGAGCTTGTCCGCTTATCGGTAGGACAATTCCGCAGACGTCTCTTCCATGGTTCGGCATTGCAACGGCTTTGCATTATGCGATAGCCAAATCGCGGCAGCGAGCTCTTTTAAAATGGGCGCGACAAAGCCCTTTGATTCCACAACGTTAGCGATTTTAAAAAATATTCTTGCCACCGAGTTCAAGCTCCGTTATATTATCTCTTGCGCACTTGCGCACCCTTGATCGGGCGTTTAGCTCAGGGGGAGAGCGCTTCCCTGACACGGAAGAGGTCAGAAGTTCAAATCTTCTAACGCCCACCAAATGTTCGCAGCCCAGAGGCTATGCCTCTGGGCTGTTTTGTTTTATGTGCTAAGCCAAAAGGGCGCCGTGGCACCCAAAACCGCTTCGGCAGCTCCAATAACCATCCCAATCGAGGCTGATACCGCCTCTACATAACCGGCAATCATCCCGGCAGACCCCAAGTTGCTTCGGTATCGCCGGCAATTACCCCTGCCACACCCAAAGTCGCCCAGGCAACCCCGGCGACCGCCCCAACCAGCCCCAAAATCACCCAAACAGCCTTGGCGACCGCCCCAATCAGCCCCAAAATTACCCAAACAGCCTTGGCGACTGCCCCGATCTGGCCTTCGCAAGCCTCGCGGCCACATCCGGACAGCCTTCCCATAATCAGGTCTAATACTTTTCCCGAGAAGTGAACGACCTTATTTGGACCCCCGAAGCATCCACACTTTTTACAGCCAAAACCGCAGGATTCCAATGATAAAACCGCAGGAAATAAGCCACCAAAAGTGTCGATGTTTCGGGGGTCCGTTTTGACTCGTTCACTTCTCGGGAAAGTATTAGACCTGACAATGAGACCCTTGGTCCCATGCCCAGCAACCGCCCCTACCAATGTTGACGCGCCTCGATTACGGCCTGCCAAAGCTTAAACCGCTTCGCTTCGACGCGCTTGAGGGCAAAGTATCGCTGCTCCTCGCTCATGGGCTTGTTAAAAATGGGTCGCTTGTTCCGGTGCAGCTTCCGTCGGATACGTTCGCACAGCCGGATGAGCTTGTCGTAGTCATTTGCCTGCTCAGTCGTCACGGTGAAGTGTGCCACGCCGCTCAACAGCTCCAACTCGTTGCGGCGCTCGGCATCCTTGTAAATCTTCTCGCGTCCGTCATGAATGGCATCGCTATCGTAATCGACCATCGCGGTCAGCACCTCTGGCAGCAGTCCGGCCTTTACTTTATCCATGCCCACCTCGACTTTAGCCGTAAGCGTTATGTCGGGTGTGCGCTCCAACACGCGAAGCTTGTGATCACGTCCGTCATTGTATCCATCGCGAATGAAGACCTTCTTGTTAAGTTCGGCCTTGCCCAATGCATACCCGCCGTAGCGCGCAGGCAGCGACATAAACATGCAGAGCCCCGACTCCCTCGGAGAGCGCGACCCCTCGATCACATATGCAAGCAGCGCCTTTGCCTTCGCGATACCCCTCACCTTGGGTGACTTCTCGATATACGCCGCGATGAGCTCCTTAGTCGTGAGCCTGCTATCGCGCATGCCCGCATCCCTGCCTGTTACCCCACCGGGAGCAAGGTTATCCAGCCGGTAATCCGATGTCATCGCATAGCCGGCATAGACGGCCGCTGCCATATCGCCATCGTGCACAGCCTGCAAAAACGCCAGCTCGGGAGAGCACACATACGCATCAAGGTCGCCCATCCAGTGGCCCAGCGAGATAAACGAACCCGCCGGGAGCTCGTTGGTGCACAGATGCGTCTTAACATGCTTGCTCTGCCGACGGCCGGCGCGCGACGGCACCAGCAAATCCAGCGTTTCGATTCCCAGGTCATAGCGATCGATAACCTCCTGCGCTTCTTGGTCCAAGAGCGCACAGGCACCTGCAATCGACACGACCTCTGGCTCCGAATCCCCAAAGCGAGGGTTCGGCATGTGCGCCAACAGCGCCAATGCGGCGTTATGTGAAACGATAAAGTACCTCATGGCGCGAAGATAGCACGCACGCCGGCGGCGGCTGGCGGTCCTGTTAAGTTTCCGGTAAACGACCGGCGGTTTTTTCGCCGAGGTGCGCCAAAGTGTTCATTCGACGATGCCCAAACCGCAATCCGTCAAGCTTTTGGCAAGGTTGCCGCTCAACTGGCCAAAAGTCGACCATCTACTTGCCAGTTTATCCAAGGCGTAACCAACCAGTCCGCACCGCGGCTTCTCGGCAAAACGCCACAACGTCCACACCCTGCGGTATCCTTGAGCCACTTACACCTGCAGCACCAAGGAGCCACCATGCGCACCGAGCTCGATGTTCCCTTTTCGCGCAAAGAAGAAGCCAAGGCGCTGGGCGCCAAATGGGACCGGACCAAGAAGATCTGGTATGTACCCAGCGGCGTCAACCCCGAGCCCTTTGCCGAGTGGCTGCCCGGTGTTGACCGATCCGACCCCTCTGCGCCGTATATATATCTAGTACTAGGCAAGCGCGAGTGCTGGAAGTGTCACAAAGAGACCTCGGTCGCGGCCTTCGGCATTCCCTATCGAGCCGATGACGGCGAGGGCATCGCCATCGCGCACGCACCCAACAAGGCCGGGCACATTGCCATCGACACGACCAATGCCAACGCGCTCGCCATTGTTCCCGCTCTTGGCTGCGTCCCGGGCGAGATCCGCGACTATCTTTCTAAGCGCTGTGGCTACAAGCCCGTAGGCGCGCGAGCCTCCAAAGCCCCGTCACTCGGCAACACGTGCAACTGTTGCGACGCGCTGCAAGGCAGCCGCTATCTGTTCGAAGAACCCTCGTCCCCGTTTGCCCTCACTGCCATCAACAAGCTGCCGGCACTGGAGTTTGTGCGCGTCGAAGTTGCCGGCGTCTTTGGCGTCCCGGCCACGCATACCAATTTTGACCAGGCACTCTTTACCTGGGCACGCGACCATCACGCCGAGTTCCACAAGCAACTCGGTGAGGGAATTTATTTGTAGAGACGGAGAGGCCTTCACAGCCAGCTCCTCCGCATCACCTATCCCCCGTCGCAAACGTCATACACGATATCGAGGCCGCAAACAGGGCATTTCTCCGGATACACCGGCATATGAACGCCCGTCCGTTTTCTCACTTCGTCGCTGAGTCTGTCGCGCGCATCGATGAACCGAATATCGAGACACGATATTTGTGAGCCGCAATAAGGACAGGCGACGGCAAACGACCCGCAATCAACCTCTACGCCCGGAAACATATTGTTGTCTATAAGGGCACACGGCAGTTTTCCGTACTTCCCCATCGCAATATCGCCTCGCCAGCTCACACGCGCTCCTCTCTCGCTATCCAAATCAGGAAGAGCATGCACCGGCGGGCGTGCACGAGATTGCATCGCCACGCGATCCGATCAAACAACACGATCGTAAAAGACCGCCAAAGCCAAATACGCTAATACGGCAGAAGCCCCGCCTTTTCACGCTTCTTTTCCGAGCGATCGAACTCAATGCGATGGGCCTCAAGAAACACCGCATTGGGTCGCCACTGACGCTCATTCGGCTGCCTTAGCGTCGCACCTGCAAAGGAAGCGTAGTCGGTCTTATCCAGCAGGTACGATCCGCACAGCCGATATTCGCCGCAAACAGGCTCAAACGAAATCAGATGAGCATCGAATAGAGCATGAAAGTCGCGCCGAAGCAGAATGCCGTTGCTGGCAACCTGCGATTTGGGTCCCGAGTAATTCTCGATATGTGCAGCCTCCAGTGCCTCGTTAACCCCACAACCCGACACCGCGCAGCGACCATCATAGGCGGCAATGAGCTGCTTGCGGAACCATTGCTGCCCCAATCGCTCGCGTCTCAACGCATAGCGAGCTTTTTCGTCATCGGTCGCACTCTGTCCGGCAAACTCAATGTCGGCTGACATGTGCTTCAGATAGCTCATGTCGGACGCAAAACGAGGGTCCGGTCCACCTTTATGAACGGGACCATGCAGAACAAACCAGCCGTTTTCGGGCTCAAACCGTTCAACAAACGCAAGGCCGAGCACCTTATAGCCCACCTCGGTTGCAAATATGACTCCAACTGGAACGCCATATTCCATGCAGTTGAGCATTTTACGGTTGTAATTCTGGTCTCGAGAACCAACGACACCTGGCGCTTGAACCGAATACTTAATGACCCACGTACCGTCATCCAAATAGAGCGGAGGAACATCGGTGTAGAAGCTCTTTTTAGAGTTATGGACCGAAAGCGCAAAGATCTTATTGGGATCTTGCTTCACCCGATCCTGGCCCGGCCAGAAGATCCCTGAATCCCGCGTTACGGGAAAGAAGTCCGCGCCAATTCTCAAACGATACTGATACTGAGGGCTATCTTCCTTGGTGCGGTGCGGAAGGCTGGTCCAAACGCCGCCGCGCTGTTCCTCACCCAGAAACCACTCCCATGCCTCAACGTATTCGGAAGGCACGAGACTGCAGGCACGGTCATAGCTTGGTCCATCCATCAACGGAACAGCAAGGTCAATGTCGTTCATCGCCAGCACCTACAACCATACGAACGCGAGTCATGCCCCTCAATAATATGGCCGAGAGTCAATTATTACGAGATCTCATTCCGCGATCGGCACATCGTTGATGCTCTCGGTTTGCCGCTGTCGCGCTCATACCCCGCCATCCCACTCCCCTGTATACTGATGTAGCACGTGTTTCATCCGGGCTTATTGGGCCGGATTGTTCATGGGAGGGTCTTATGGCTGCTTCGAATCCGCCTAAGGGAAGCGTTTCTTCTTCGTCCATCAAGCCGGTGACGCGCAAGGCCGTGCGTTGCCAGCGCGAGGTCGCTTGGCTTGTCACGCAGGCGGCGGGCAGGCTTGTGGCGACCACTCAGGACGTCAATGCGCCTACGCCGAGCTTTGTGTTAGCGGCGGCGCTGGATTTTGTGCGCCAATTGGAGCTTGCCGCACAGGATGCCAGCGGCCACCTCGACTACCAGAATGTTATGGCGCCCGACCTGCAAACGTTCTGCCACATGGCCAAGTTGCCCGCCGCGCCCAATGCGCTTTCGGACGCGGGCTACATGTTTACGCTTTCGGGCGCGGACCTTATCCGCGACATCTACGCATACTGCAGCGAGCTCGCCGAGCGCCACGTCTTTGACGCGGCAGAAATCAAACCGGGATATGCCATCAAGCTGGTTCTTAGGCTGTTCCTGATGGATGGACACGCGGACGCGCAGGCATAGGACGTCTTTCGGCACTATTCATCAAGCCGGCGCTGGCCGCCTTATCTTGGTTGCCGCTACGTGAGTGAGAATTATTGGACGGTCCGAAAATCCGCGCTCGTGTGTCCGAATATCCACGATCGCGCGGCGGTCACGCAGGGCCTTTGTCCATTCCGCCGGCATCGTCTCCAGTTCGCCGCAGAGCCGCGGCCCCATATGGGTATACTCACGAGGATTCGACTCGATTCGCCCCCGCTGGGGCGTCAAAGGAGACTGCATATGCCCACCACCTCAACCGACCCGCGCACCGCTGCCGCCGCGCTGCTGGTGCCTGGCACCGCCTGCCACGGTTTTGCCGTCGAGCGCTGCGAGACCGTGCCCGAGCTCGACTCGGACGCCTACGTGCTGCGCCACACCGCCTCGGGCGCTCGCCTGCTGTACCTGGCGTGCGACGACGAAAACAAGGCTTTTGCCATTGGCTTTAAGACGCCGCCGGCTGATTCCACCGGCGTGTTCCATATCCTCGAGCACTCGGTGCTGTGCGGATCGGCCAAGTTTCCCGTCAAGGAGCCGTTCGTCGACCTGATCAAGAGCTCCATGCAGACGTTCCTCAACGCCATGACCTACCCCGACAAGACCATCTACCCCGTCGCCACCACCAACGAGCAGGATCTGTACAACCTGATGGACGTGTACCTGGACGCGGTGTTCAACCCGGCCATCTATACCAAGCCCACCATTTTTGAGCAGGAGGGCTGGCACTACGAGCTGGACCTGCCGGAGGGCGCCGAGGGCGAGGGTAACGGCAGTTCCGCAAGCCTGCGCGAGGGCACGCTACGCTATAACGGCGTGGTTTTCAATGAGATGAAGGGCGCGCTGTCCGACCCCATGAGCGTGCTGGACGACGCCGTCAACGCCGCGCTTTATCCCGACACCGCCTATGCGCACGAGAGCGGCGGCGACCCACGCGCGATCCCTGCGCTCACCTACGAGCAGTTCCTGGACACGCACGCGCGCCACTACAATCCTTCCAACTCCTACATCACGCTCTACGGCGACCTGGACGTGGACCGTGCACTGGCCTTTTTGGACGAGCGCTATCTGTCGCAGCCGAGTGCCGCGAGCCGCCGCATGGACGCAGCCGTCGCCGCCGGCGAGGACCCGTCCACGCTGGCGCCCAATCCGCTGGTCGTGCAGGCGCCCGTGACCTGCGAGTACAAGCGCGTCGAGATGGCCACCACACCCGAGAATGCCCTGGTGGGCCTGGGTCTTGTGCTGGGCAGCGCGCTCGACCGCAAGCGCACGATCGCGGCGGACATCCTGTTCGAGGCACTGCTGGGTTCCAATGAGGCGCCGGCTAAGAAGGCCATTCTGGCCGCCGGCCTGGGCGGCAACGTGGTGAGCTACACCGCGGCCGAGAGCCTGCAGCCCTACGAGCTCATCATGCTGCAAAACGCTCAGCCCGGCGTGGCGCGCGAGCTGCGCCGCGTGTTCCAGGACGCCTGCCGCGACCTGTGCGAGCACGGCGTTCCGCGCGAGCGCCTGGAGGCCATCATCAGCAGCAACGAATACGACCTGCGCCAGCGCGACTACGGTATCGCCGACGGCGTGGCCATTGCGTGCGACGCGCTGAGCACCTGGCTCTACGATGACGACGCCGCGACGCTGGCGCTCAAGTACGGCCCGGTGTACGAGGAGCTGCGCGGCGAGCTGGACGGCAGCTATTTTGAGGACCTGCTGCGCGAGCTGGTGCTGGAGAATGACCACATGGCGCTGGTCGAGCTGGTGCCGGTGGATGCCGCCGAGGGTGCGGAGAGTGCCGAGGCCGCCGAGCTGGCAGCCAAGCGCGATACCATGACCGATGCCGAGCTGGCCGATGTGGTCGAGCGCACGGCTGCGCTGCGCGCCGCGCAGGAGGCGGATGACGCGCCCGAGGCCAAGGCCACGCTGCCACGCCTGCGCGTGTCCGACATTGGCGAGGCGCGCCCCGAGCCGCCGCTGGTCGTGAACACGACCGCGCCCATCCCCTGCCTGCGCCACGGCATCCCCACCAACCGCTTGGCCTACGCCATGCAGTATTTCGACCTGAGCTGCGTCGCGTTTGAAGACCTGCCCTATGTGACCCTTCTCTGCCGCCTGCTCAAACAGCTACCCACGAGCGAACACTCGGCCGAGGAGCTCGACAACCTCATCGCTGGCAGGCTGGGCTTTTTGAGCTTTACGACCGAGGTCATGACCCAGCCCGACGTGGACGGCGTGCGCCCCTACCTGCTGGTGAGCGCCGGCGCCCTGTCCGAGAAGATTGATGCGCTGGCGAGCCTGCCGCGCGAGGTGTGGTCGAGCACGCTGTTGCTCGATGCCGAAGCCGACCGCGTGCGCGACGTGCTCACGCAGATTCGCATTGGGCTTGAGCAGGGCTTTATTAACAACGGACACTCGGCGGCGCTCGGTCGCGCGATGAGCTACAGCTCGCCTTCGGCCGTGGTGCGCGAGCAGCTTTCGGGCGTGGACTTCTACCTGTTCCTGCGCGATCTGCTCGACCACTTTGACGAGCGCCTGGACGACCTGCGCGCCAAGCTTGCCGAGCTGGCAGGCCGCATCTTTGTGTCCGATGGCTGTCTGGCGAGCTTTACCGGCAGCGATGAGGACTTTGACGCGTACTGGGCCGCCGCGGGCGACCTGGGGTTGGGCGCGGGCGACGGTGCTGTTGCCGGCCGCGACGCGCTCGTGGTGCCGACGCCGTGTGACCGCCACGAGGCTTTTGTCATCCCCAGCGACATCTGCTTTGCGGCAAGCGCATGCGACCCGCGTCGCCTGGGCATTGACGTGACGGGCGCCTGGGCGGTTGCCGCCAACGCGCTCTCCTACGACTACCTGTGGAATGAGATCCGCGTGAAGGGCGGGGCGTACGGCTGCGGATTCCGCGCGGCAGGTGAGCGTCAGGCGGCGTTCTACACCTACCGCGACCCGGCAATCGACCCCTCGATTGAGCGCGTGGCGCGCGCAGGCGAATGGCTCGGCAGTTTTGAGCCCGACGTGGCCGCCTTTGAGGGCTTTATCGTGAGCTGCGTGAGCGGCATGGACGCGCCGGTGAAGCCGTACGCGCTCACCAAACGCCGCAACACGACCTACTTGGCCGGACTCGATCCGCATGCACGCGAGGAGCGCCGCGCCCAGATGCTCGCCGCCACGCCCGGTGAGCTGCGCTCGCTCGGCGCCGACGTGACGCGCATCGCAGCCGTCTCGCCCACCTGCGTCTTTGGCGGCCGAGACGTCATCGCCAAGAGCAACGCCGGCTTCAACGTCATCGACCTGCTGGGCTAACGCACAGCAAAGGTAGATTTTTGGGACATGCCTGAAAATCTACCTTTTCTTTTGCCGCTGCCTGGGCGGGGCAGCTCAGCCCGTCACACCAGTTTGTCTAAATCTGTAACATCTAGGCGGCAATATTGGCTCCAGATGTTACAAATCGAGACGTTTTCGGATGACGCCGGCCCTTTGTCTCAATCTGTAACATCTAGGCCCGATTTTGCCGAGTTACTGTTACAGATCGAGACACACCGCCGCGAACACCCACTCTTCGTCAAAACCCACGAAGATGTCCATGAACTGCTCCCCTTGCGATGGTTTGCGTGGTGGTTTCGTCATTTGACCAGATAAAACCTACCAAAATAAACCTGTCCCTTTTTGATAGGTTTGAGAGAGGGGCCGGGATGGATAAGGCCGAGTTGCGGCGGGCGGTAATTGCCCGGCGCGATGCTCTAGATTTGGATATGCGGGCGGCAAAGTCTGCTGCTGCATGCGCGCGGCTCGTTGAGTTGCTGGGCGGCTCGGGTCCCGTGGCCCCGCGCACCGTTGCCGTCTATGCCGCCATGGGCTCCGAGGCAGATCCTGCCGCGTTTGCCGCAGCGGCCGCAAAACACGGCTGGCGCGTGGCCTATCCGTGCATGTTCTCGGCAGCTGACACCGTGGCTTGTGGCCAGCGCATGTGCATGCGGGCAGTTGCTGCCGGCGATGCGTCCGAGGCCCCGTTTATCGCCCGCCCTACGCGGGCCTTCGCAGCCACGGACGTCGACAGCAGCCGCTTTCCTATCGTGCCTGCCGAGGCGCTCGATATGATCGTCGTGCCGCTCGTAGCCTTCGATCACACCGGCGCGCGCCTGGGCTACGGCGGCGGCTGCTACGACCGCTACCTGCCCACGCTCTCGCCCGCATGCCAAATCATCGGCATCGCCTTTGACGAGCAGCGTGTCGACCACGTTCCCACCGACACCCACGACCTGCCGCTACCCCACATCATCAGCGCCTAACCGCCGTTGTATCGCACCCGCAAGATGGGCATCCGAAAATCCACGCCCGTCACGCCGCAGCCGCAGCCACAACCGCAACCGCAGCCGTAGCCTAGTGCTCCTCGCCGGCGCGGGCCAGGTCGTAGGGCGTGGTCTGGTAGACGTAGTAGTTGAGCCAGTTGGTGTAGAGCAGCTGGGCCTGGCTGCGCCAGACGTTGCGCGGCTCGGCGGTGGGGTCGTCACCTGGGAAGTAATGCGCCGGCACCTGGGGGTTGAGCCCGCGCTTCACGTCGCGCTCGTACTCCAGGCGCAGCGTGTCGGTATCGTACTCGGGATGGCCAAAGACAAAGAAGCGGCGACTGTCGGTCGACTTGACGATGTACAGGCCCACCTCGTCTGATACGGCCACGACCTCAAGCTGCGGCTCGGCCTCCACGTCCTCGCGGCGCACATCGGTATTGCGTGAATGCACGGCATAGAAGCGGTCGTCAAAGCCGCGGACCAGCGGGCTTTGCGGCTTCACCAGATAATGCTCAAACACGCCGCTCGCCTTGGCCGGCAGGTCGCACTTCTGGATACCGTAATGATGGTAGAGCCCTGCCTGTGCACCCCAGCAAATATGCAGCGTAGAGTGCACGTGCGTGGTGGACCAATCCATGATCTGGCAGAGCTCGGGCCAGTAGTCGACCTCCTCGAACGGCATCTGCTCCACCGGCGCGCCCGTGATGATCAGGCCGTCGTAGTGGATATCGCGGATGTCGTCGAACGTACGGTAGAACGTCTCCAGGTGGCCGGCACTCACGTGCGTGGCCTCGTGCGTCTTGGTGCGTAGCAGGTCCACCTCTACCTGCAGCGGCGTGTTGGAGAGCTTGCGCATGATCTGCGTCTCGGTGGCGATCTTGGTTGGCATGAGGTTGAGGATGAGCACGCGCAGCGGACGGATGTCCTGGTGCAGCGCGCGGTACTCGGTCATGACAAAGATGTTCTCGCTCTCGAGCTGCGCGGCGGCAGGGAGGGCGTCGGGGATGCGAATGGGCATGGATGCTCCTTACGAGTCAGTTGCAGCTATGGTACAACGAGCGGCCCCATCCGCGCGAGTGCATCGCCCCGAGACACCGTCAGCGGCCCAAATCACTCCAAAAGTAGAGATTAAGGCATGTCCCAAAAATCTACGGCGCTTTAGCCTAGCAAAGTGGCAGCAGGACGCTACAATGGTTCGATGCGAAAAACTCGGCCGAAAGGATATGAATATGTACCAGACGCGTAAGATCGGTGTGGTCGGCCAGGGCCACGTAGGAGCACATGTCGCCAACAGCCTGCTCATGCAGGGCATTGCCGATGAGCTGTACCTCTGCGATATCAACGAGGCAAAGGTGACGTCCGAGGTCCAAGACCTGCGCGACTCCCTTTCGTTTGTCCCGTACAACACCAAGATCGTCAACTGCTACGACCACTACGAGGAGCTGGCCTGCTGCGACGTCATCGTCAACGCCGCCGGCAAGGTCGCACTGGCCGCCGGCAACCGCGACGGCGAGCTGTTCTTTACCACCGACGCCGCCCGCACCTTTGCCAAGCGCATCGTCGATGCCGGCTTCGACGGCATCTTCGTGAGCATCTCCAACCCCTGCGACGTCGTGTGCACCGAGCTGTGGCACCTGACCGGCTACGATCCCAAGAAGATCATCGGCTCGGGCTGTGGCCTGGACTCTGCCCGCCTGCGCACCGAGATCTCCAAGAAGGTCGGGGTGAGCCCCAAGTCCATCGACGCCTACATGATCGGCGAGCATGGCTTTAGCCAGCTGGCCGCCTTTAAGGCCGCAACCATCGCCGGCAAGAGCCTCAACGAGCTTCAGGCCGAGAACCCCGACAAGTACGCCTTCGACCACATGGAAGTCGAGGAGCTCGCACGTAAGGGCGGTTATGTGACTTACGCCGGCAAGCAGTGCACCGAGTACGCCGTTGCCAACTCCGCCGCGCGCGTCTGCGCCGCCGTGCTGCACAACGAGCACGCCGTGCTTTCGGCCTCTACGCTTATGACCGGCCAGTATGGCGAGGAGGGCATCTTTACCTCCCTGCCGTGCGTGATCGGCGCCGAGGGCGTCGAGGAGGTCTACACGCTCGACCTTTCCGAGCACGAGCTCGAGGGCTTCCACAAGAGCTGTCAGCATATTCGCGACAACATCGCCCAGCTCGACTGGTGGGACGCCGAGGCCTACGACGCCAAGTAGTCCGCCGGTTGATGCGACAACTCACTCATACGGACACAATGTAAAGCGGGCCGCGCCGGAAACCCACCGGCGCAGCCCGCTTTTTGACTCACGCGACATGCTTGCAGATTTAGGTCTAATACTTTTCCCGAAAAGTGAACGAGCAAAAACGAGCCCCCGAAGCATCGGCACTTTGTGGAGACCATTTCCTGCAGTTTCATTAAGATTTTCCTGCTGTTTTGGCGTCAAAAAATGTCGATGCTTCGGGGGTCCAAAATAGGTCGTTCACTTCTCGGGAAAAGTATTTGACTTCGTTTTTCGACAAACAGAAAGGGGCGCCGTAACGCAAACGGGGCCCGCGCTTGGCGAAGGCCCCGTCATGAAAAATCGCGTTCCCCGTTACCTAGTACTGCTCGACGCCCATGTAGCGGCGAACCTCGGGGCTGTGGTCAAATACCTTGCCGCGGGCGGCGCGCAGCTCACAGCTCATCGCATAGAAGAAGATCGGCTCCAGGTACGAGCGCACGCTGGCAGGCACCTCGCCCACGCCGTACTCAAGCGCATCGAGCACCATGACTGTATCGGTGTGCGTGTTGAGGAATGCCAGTGCGCGCTCCTCCATGGGGCGACACTCGCCAGCGCCAAGCTGCACAAAGTAGAACACGCCGGGCTCGGTAGCCTCGAAGGGACCGTGGAAATACTCGCCGGAGTGGATGTAGCAGCAGTGCTGCCACTGCATCTCCATGAGCGAGCAGATGGCCATGGCGTAGGTCTGGCTAAAGTTGGGGCCGGAGCCCAGGATATAGAAGAACTTGTGCTGCTGGCAGAGCTCGGCAAAGCGATCGCCCAGCTCGGCGTTGACCTTCTCGCGGGCAGCGGGCAGCAGTGCGTCCATCTGCTTAAGGCCGGCGTACATGTCGGCGAGCGCCTCGTAGCCCTCCTGCTGGTCGAGCAGCTCGGCGGCGATCAGAGCGCCGATGCCCTGCGGAACTTCGGCCTGCGACTCGCCCTTGCCCCACGGGTAAACCCAGGTGGTCCACTTGCCGTTATCGATCTTGGAGCCCGCGTAGTCAGTCATGGTCACGACCTCGGCACCGGCGGCCAGCGCCATCTCGCAGCCGTCGACGACCTCTTGCGTGTTACCGCTGTGGCTACAGGCGATGACGAGCGACTTCGGCCCTAGACTCTTGGGGGCCATAAGGCAAAACTCGCGCGCCGTGTAGACCGTCGAAGTGAACGTGGTTGCCTCGCGCTTGAGCAGCTCATTGGCCGGCATAAGGTCAATCATCGAACCGCCGCAGGCGATCCAAAAGACATTCTCGATCTTACCCTTGCGCTCGATAATTCCCTGAACCAGATCGTGTGCGTTCACGGTGACATTCCTCCCTGTGTGGCGGCTTTGAGCGGCGACAGCTCGTACCTGCGGTCGTTCTATGTTGTCCTATTTATAGCACGCAAGCTGTCGCAGGTGAATTCATTTCACCAAACTTGTTCTGTATTGTTCTATCTATGGACGTTATATGTCGAACACGTAGCGCGACCCCACGATCTTTTGGCGCCCGAGCAGCAAGGGCCGCTCGTCCGCATCGGTAAAGTACGCCTCCATATAAAAGAGCGGCTCGCCGACCGGCACCTCCAACAGCGGGGCCGTCTGAGCATCAGCGAGCGCGATCTCCACGGTACAGGGATCGGACTTGAGCGGTGCGCGGCCCGAATGCACGGCAACGAGCGCAAAAATCGAATTGTCGGCGAGGTCCTCGTCGGCAAGCTGCTGCAGATAGGGATGGTCGGCCAGCACAAAGGCGTTGTTCTCGAGCATGACGGGCACGCCATCGGCCGTGCGCACGCGCTCGACCACGATGAGCTCGCAGCCGGGTTCCACGCCAAAAAACGCCGCGTCCTCGCGCGTCGCCGCAACCACCGTGCGCGACACCAGGCGCGCTCCGGCCGCCATGTCGTTGGCAGCGCAGGCCTCGGTAAAACTCTGGACGTCGCCTTTCTGGACAATCTTGCGCTTGAGCTTGGGCGCACACACAAACGTGCCCCTCCCCTGCTGACGGTTGAGATATCCCGCGCGCGACAACTCCTCAATGGCGCGACGCACGGTAATGCGCCCCACGCCGTAGGACTTCGCGAGCTCCATCTCGGAAGGAATGCGCGAGCCGGCAGCGTACACGCCGCGCGCGATCTCGCCCTTTAGGTCGTCCATAACCTGCTGGTACAGCGGCACGGCGGACACGTCAGTACGGTCGGTCTTGCTATCGGCTACCATCGTTACGCTCCATCCCGTGCATGCTCGGATTCAAACTCTTCAATCGCCGCCATAAACTGCTCGCCAAAGGCGTCGGCTTTTTTCTCGCCAATGCCGTTGACCCGGATAAGCTCGTCGCGCGTCTGAGGGCGCAGGCGGCACAGACCGCGCAGCGCCTTATCGGAGAAGACCATGTACGGCGCCATCTCCAGCTCGGTCGAAATCTCCTTGCGGAGTGCCCGCAAGCACTCGAACAGCTCGGCATCGTCGCCCACGCGCGGGCGCTGATCCAGCTCGGCCTCCTCGCGCAGCAGATCCACCGCACGGAGGGCGCGGGCCGAGGCCTTGCGCTTGGATGCACGACGCTTAACGGTAAAGGCAAACGCCTCGTCCTCGACCTCGCCGGCACGCGGGCCCAGTCCCACGACCGGGTACTGTCCCTGTGAGGTTGCCAAATAACCGCGGCCGCACAGCTGCCCGATGATGTCCTTGATGCGCCCGACCGATTCGCTCGACAGCTCACCGTAGCCGCGGTCCTCGTCCAGATGCATCTGGCGAATGCGCTCGGTGTTGCCGCCGTGGAGCACGTCGGCGATCAGCGACTTGCCAAAACGCATGGGACGCGTAGCCACATAGCGCACGGCGGCGCGGGCCATATCGGTGACGTCCTCGACCTCGAACTGCGTGAGGCAGTTGCTGCAGTTGCCGCAGCCCTCGGCTTCGTCCGTGGCGGCACCGCTAGCACCGGCTGCGGCGGTATGCTCGGCCGCAGCCTCGTCGCCAAAGTAGCGCAGCATGTATTCGCGCAGGCAGCCGGTGGTATTGCAGTAGCCCTCCATCTGGCTGAGCAGGCGGTATCGATTCTGGAGCGCCCACGCGCGTTGCTCGTCATCGAGCGCCTCGTCGGCAGCATCGCCGCGATCGATCAAAAAGCGACGCATGCGAAAATCATTGCCGTTCCACAGCAAATGGCAGCTGGCTGGGTCGCCATCGCGGCCGGCGCGGCCCGCCTCCTGGTAGTACGCCTCGATGCTCTCGGGCACGTTGTTGTGAATCACGTAGCGCACGTTGGGCTTGTCGATACCCATGCCAAAGGCGTTGGTGGCAACCATTACCTGGATATCGTCGTCGATAAAGGCGCGCTGGCTTTGCCGGCGGGCGTCGTTGCCCATGCCGGCATGGTAGCGGCCAACGCGAATGCCGCTGGAGCCCAGCGCCTCGGCAAGCTCGCTTGCCAGCGCATCGACGGTCTTGCGAGTCGAGCAATACACGATGCCGCTTTCGCTCGAATGTGCGATCACATAGTCGCGCACCCACGCGGCCTTGGCCTTGTCGCCCATCTCCTCGCAGCCAAAGTAGAGGTTCTTGCGATCGAAGCCCGTCACCACCGTCGCGGGGTTTTGCAGGCCGAGCATCTGCTGAATGTCCGCACGCACGCGCTCGGTCGCCGTAGCGGTAAAGGCCGCCACGATGGGGCGCTGCGGCAGGGAATCGATGAACTCGCGAATCTGCAGGTAGGCGGGACGGAAATCCTGGCCCCACTGGCTTACGCAGTGGGCCTCGTCAATGGCCACGAGCGGCACGCCAATGCCGGCGGCGGCCTCCCGCGCAAAAGCTAAAAAGCGCGGCTCGAGCAGACGCTCGGGCGCCACGTACATAAGCTGGTAGCGGCCCTCGCGCGCCCGCTTGAGCACGGTGTTTTGCTGGGCCGGAGTAAGACTGGAGTTGAGATAGCTGGGTCGCGCACCCGCCGCGAGCAATGCACGGGTCTGATCCTCCATAAGCGACAGCAGCGGACTCACCACAAAGGTGATGCCGGGCAGCATGAGCGCGGGCACCTGGTAGCAAATGGACTTGCCGGCGCCCGTGGGCATAACGCCCAGCGCATCGCGGCCAGCAAGGATCGCATCGACCATGCGGTCCTGCCCCGGGCGAAACGAGGTGTAGCCAAAATAGGCGCCGAGCGTATCGAGCGCCATCTGCTGCATGCTATCGGTCATGGTTTCCTAACGTCCAAGTCATCTGCCGCCGATTATACGCCGCCACGCGGACCGATGCCGCACGGCTGCCGGCCACGGGCAATGTAATCCGATGGGAACGAGCGTGGATAATCTCCCACTTTGAACCCGTCACCAAGCAAAAAACGGGAGATTATCCACGCTCATTCTGCGGGTAGTCATTGGGGACATTCTTGACAAGCGCGGAAACGTCGCTGGTTGAGCATAAGTCAGCGAAAACGCCCCTAAGCGAGCAAGGTGACGTGAAAGAGGAGGGAAGCGTACTTCGGTACGCGACCGACGATTGAACGTCAGATTGCCGCTTAGGGGCGTTTGCAGCGTCGACCGGTCCGCCGTTCGTTAGAACGGCGGAACCAAAGGCGTAGCGTCGAGCCGTTACACGGTTTGGTAAAACCGCGTAACTTATATGACCATGACGTAGCGGCTACCCACGTAGTACTGCTTGCCGAGCAAAACCGGCTCGCCATTGGGACCGGTAAAGCCGGCACGCAGGTTGAGCAGCGGATCGTGCGGAGCGATGCCCAGCTCGGCCGCCTGCTCGGCATTGGCGCGAACGGCCTCGACCGTGCGGTAGCCAACCGAGACAATCGGCGTTCCACCAACACGCTCGACCTCGGCAAAAATCGACTTGTCCTCAAGATCGGCCGTCAACAGCTCACGGTAGGCGTCAAAGGGCACAAAGATGTTCTCCTCAAAGATAGGCTCGCCGTCGGCCGTACGCACGCGCTTGATATGCAGCAGCAGCGCATCCTTCTGCAGGCCAAAGAACTCCATCTCGTTTTGGCGCGCCGGAACGATCTGGCGATCGATCACATGCGCGCCGGCCTTCATGCCATTGTCGGCACACAGCGCGGTAAACGTCTGCAGCATCGAGGCATGAAACTGGCGGTTGATGTGCGGCGTGGAGACAAACGTGCCACGGCCTTGCTGTTTAACCAGATAGCCATCGGAACATAGCTCCTCGACGGCGCGGCGCACCGTAATACGGCTCACCTCGTACTGCTCGGCAAGCTCAAGCTCGGACGGGATACGCTCCTTGGGTGCATAAACACCCTTCTCGATCGAATCCTTGATTTCGTCGTAAATCTGCTGGTACAGCGGCGCATTTTTGGGTGCAGGCATATCTAATCACTCTTATCGAAATATCGGAATAACAAATACGTATATAACGTCTAGTTTTATGTTACCTCATAACGATAAAACGATACACCCTCCCTACCAAAAAGGGACAGGATTGAGCAGAGCCGGCAAAATGCCAAATACCTTACTTGCCGTCGTCCTGCTGCAAGCTGTCCTGTTCGCTGAGGCGCACCTGCCTGCTGGCCATGCGTGCGGGCTTGTCGGGATCGGGAACGGCCGTGGGCATGGGTTCGTCGACATGACCGCCCCACCAACCGCCCACAAAGTTGAGCGTGTGGAACACGTTGATCACGGCGCCGGGATCAACCTCGCATACCAGCCTGATAATGTCCTGGCTCTCGTAGGTCGAGACAACGGTGTGCAGCAGGTACATCTTCTCGCGGCTGTATCCGCCGACGACCTCGGCGCAGCTCATGCCGTGCTGAAAATGGTTTACGTAGGCAGTCATGACCTCGTCTGCCTTACGCGTCGTGATCTGCAGCGTCACACGATCGTAGCGATGATAGAAACTGTCGATGGTCTTGGTCGAAATAAACTGAAACACAATGGAATACGCCGCCTTGTCCCAGCCAAACATAAAACCAAAGATTGCCAGGATAAAGCAGTTAAAGCCAAAGATGACGCCCCAGATGGTCTTGCCTGTGTGGTTGGAGACCCATAACGCGATAAAGTCGGTGCCGCCGGTGGATGCGCCGGACTTAAGCGCGATGGCAGCACCCAGGCCCGAGACCACGCCGCCAAAAATGATGAGCATGATCTTGTCGCCCAAAAATGGAGCGAAGTGAAAGACGTTGAGGAACAGCGACGAGAGCACGACCTGCATCATCGAGAAGATGACGAAGCGCTTGCTAATGCCGCTCCAGCATAGGAGCGCCACGGGGATGTTGAGTGCGAGCATACCGAGCGAGATGTCGATGTGAACGCCACCTAGCGAGGTAACGCGATCGAGAAGGACCGCGACGCCGGTAAAACCGCTCGGAAGCAGGTCAGCGGGCCGAATGAATGCCTGGATCAGAAATGTCTGGAGAACGGCAGAGACCGTGACCGCCACGGCAGTAATGGCACGGCGGACGATGGTGAGGCGGCCGAGTACGAGCACGCGGTCCGTGAGCTGATCGATGGCATCCGCCACGCAGGCTCCTTTCGAAGGCAGATATAGTTGTGGGGCATGCCCGCGATTGTAGCATGGAGCGTGCGGGGGCGCCTCAATTCACCCTCTCTCGACAACCATCAGAAGGACCGTGAGGCCGCTCAAAAGAAAAACGCCGTGAAGAGAGCGATCCCTTCACGGCGAATTCGGCATTTGCCCAGATAAAACCTGCCAAAATAAACCTGTCCCTAAATGGCAGGTAGGATGTCACACAGATTGTCAATGACAACGTCGGCGGCAGACTGGTCCAGGTTGACGCCCTCGTGCGGACGCAGCGCCAGGACGCGGGCGCCAGAGCGCTTGCCAGCCTCGATGCCCAGAGGCGAATCCTCGATAACCAGGCACTCGGCAGGCTCCACCCCCAGCGCCTCCATGGCACGCTGGTAGATCTCGGGGTCGGGCTTAAACGCACTGCACTCGTGACCGCTGATGGTGTAGTCCAGCACGTCGGCGATGCCGGCAATCTCCACCAGCTCGTCGATCAGCTCGCGATAGGACGAGCTCGCGATGGCACACTTCACACCGCGCTCATGCAGCTCACGCATCACCGGCTCTGTCTGCTCGTTGAGAAGCTCGGCATACGGAACGGGGTGGTGCGGGCTGTAGACCTGCTTGTACTCCACGCGCAGGCGCTCACGCAGCTCAACATCGTCGGGCACCAGCGCCTTCCAAATGGCCGGCTCGTTAGACCCCGAAAGGTCGGGGATCTCGTCAAAGTGGAACCCCTTCTCTTCCATAAACGCCACGCGGCGACGGTTGTAGAACCACTCGGTATCGACCAGCACGCCGTCCATGTCAAACAGCACTGCCTTGATCATACGCTCCTCCTTCCACCTGCCAAAAAGGGACAGGTTTATTTTGGTAGGTTTTATCTGGGGTTTGCGGCGCGACAAACACGCCCCAAAGCAAAAAAGGGGACGGGGCGAAAACCCCATCCCCTCTCAATCAACCCGTAAGGTCTACTTACTTGTGATTAGTAGGAAAGCTTCCACATGTAGCGACGCATGGTCAGCGGGTGCTGACGGGCCTCGGCGATCTGGTTGCCGTACTCGCGCATAACGGCGAGGTGCAGCAGCGGGTTGAAGTAGGTGACGACGCTCGCGGGCACGGCGTCAGCCAGGCCGTAGTCCTTGGAGTCGATCAGAGCGACCTTGGCGCCCATGCGCTCAAGGAAGGTGAGGGCGCGGGCGTCCATCGGACGGGTAGCGCCATCGGACATGAAGAAGACGTAGGGCTTACCCTCGGTGGAAACCTCGAACGGGCCGTGGAAGTACTCGCCGGTGTTGTAGGCGGCGGCGTCGATCCACTGCATCTCGGTGAACAGGAAGGCGGCGTGAGAATAAGCCATCTTCTCGGAGGCACCGGAAGCCATGAAGTAGATCATCTTGTCGTCCTTGAAGTCCTCGGCGAACTTCTTGGCGAGCTTCTTGCAGGACTGAGCGGCGTTCTCGCAGAGGTCGAAGACGTTGGTGAGACCGGTGATCATGTCCTCGTAGTGGTCATAGCCCTCGGTCTGCTGAAGGATCTCGAGAGCAAGAGCGATGGCATAGCCGGGCTTCTCGCACTTGGCAGCATAGTTGGCGTGGAAGCCGTGGATGATGACGTGGTCGGCGTCGACGGTCAGAGCGGAGCCGGCCTTGTTGGTGAGGGAGACGACCGGGCAGTTGTGCTTCTTGGCGGTCTTGTTGGCCTCGACGGTCTCGGGCGTGGAGCCACCAAGGGAGCAGGTGATCACGAAGGTGTGCTCGTTGACCCAGGAGGGCGTGTCGTAGTTGAACTCGTTTGCGGTGAAGATCTGAACGTTCAGCTTGTCCGTGTTGTTGGCCAGGAAGTACTTGGCGGGGTAAAGGTCGGACATGGAAGCGCCGCAGCCAACGAAGGCGACGCTGTGGATCTCGTGGTTGGACAGGACGTCAGCGACGATCTGCTTAGGGAGGTTAAGGTCGATCTCGTACATCTGACACATTCCTTTCGATTTTTGCGGCGCCACTTTGCCGGGCGTGCGCAGGATTACCGTGATTTGGACCGAGTCGCCGGCCCATTGAAGATGTGACATAGGGACTGTCCCTTTGACACATTTAGGGATGGAAGCCTGCCTGGGGTATGGGATGCCAGGCAGGCTCCCCGGGGAAAGCGGTTAGACGCTTGGGCGCGACTAGGCCAGGATGCCGGCCGCGGAGAGGGCGATGCCGCCCACGATGGCGATCACAAGAAGCCAACCGGTGTTGACGTTCTTCTTGATGAGCCAGTACATAAGGCCGGTGAGGCCAAGGGAAATCATCTGGGGCATCATGCCGTCCAGGATGTCCTGGATCACGACGGTGCCGTCAGCGAACTGCAGCGGGGTGGTGGCGCCGATCAGCGTAGCGATCATGCCGCCCACGGACATAAGACCCACGATGCCGCAGACATACATGAGCTTCTCCATGAGGTCGCCGCCCTGAAGCTTGCTCAGGTACTCGTGGCCGCCCTGATAGCCCATCTTGGCTGCGAACCACGTGATCAGCACGGAGGGAACGATGGAGATGAGCATGGCCAGGATCGGGCCCATGATGGAGCCCTGCTGAGCAAGCTGAACGCCCAGACCAAAGGCGATAACGCGGATGGTGCCCTGGAAGAAGGAGTCACCAATACCGGAAAGCGGGCCCATGAGGGAGGTCTTGACCGCGTTGATCGAATCGGGATCGAAGTTCTCGGGATCCTTGGCGTACTCCTCCTCCATAGAGGCGGCGAGGCCCAGGACGAAAGCGCTCGTCTGCGGAGTGCAGTTGTAGAACGCCATGTGACGGCGATAAGCCTCTTTCTTGGCAGCAAGCTGCTTGGGGTCGGACTCATCCGGATAGAGGCGATCGAGCGTGGGAACCATGCCATAGAGGAAGCCCATGTTCATCTGACGCTCGTAGTTCCAAGAGGCCTGGATGGCCCAGGAGCGCCAGAAGAACTGGCTGACCTTCTTGTTCAGGGACACGTCCTTGGTTGCGGTTGCCATAGTGTGTTCCTCCTTAGTCTTCGTCGTCTTCGAGCGGATCGTAGTCGGAATCGACACCGGCGGCTGCATGGGAACCGTTGAACTTGAAGCCCATGAAGACGACAGCCAGGCACACACCGATCAGAGCGACCGCGATGACGGACAGGTTGAGGTAAGCGGCGAGCAGGAAGCCGATGAACAGGAACGGAGTCATACCCTTCTTGATCATCATGGTGAGCAGCAGGGCCAAGCCGTAGGCGGTCATGATCTTGGTCGAAACGTTAAGACCAGTGGACAGCCACTCGGGGACCATGTTGACGATGGCCTGAACCAGGTCGGTGCCAACAAAGACGGCGAGGAAGATCGGCAGGAAGTACATGACGGCGTACAGACCAGTGCCGACGCAGATGTGCATACGGTAGGCGGTCTTGAACTTTCCGTTATCGATCGCGCTATCTGCCACATGGGTGAGGGCGGCGATGATGGAACGGAACACGATGCCGAGGAGCTGACCCAGGACGGCGACCGGGATGGCGATCGTCATGGCGGTCTCGGCGGAAGCATCGGTCAGGCACGCAAAGGCAGCGGCCACGATGCCGCCCAGGACCATATCGGGCGGAACGGCAGCACCGACCTGCACCAGGCCCATGGACACGAGCTCGACGGCGGCACCGACGGCAAGGCCGGTGGGCACATCGCCCAGCAGCAGACCGACGAGCGTAGCGCCAACGAGGGGCTGCTCGAAGTTAAGACGACCGAGCAGGCGGGAGTCCCACATGCAGAACACGCCGACGAGGCCGACGAGCACCGCACTGATGAACGTATTCATACCCTTCTCCTTTCAGTCAGGCAAAAGCCTGGTTGACTACAGCTTGGCGTCGATGTCGACGCTCTGATACGTGGGGGTCTGCTGGACATAGAGCTTGATGCCCATGTCGAGCAGCTGGTTGATGTCGGCCTTCTGGGTGGCGTCGAGGAAGACGGAGCTGTCCTTGCCGCCGACCTGATCGGCACCGTCGTGGTTGGCGGTGGCGCCCAGGTTGATGGCGTCGAGCTTGTAGCCCTGGCAGAACTGCAGCATCTCGGCAGTGTTGCCAAAGACGAACATGACGCGCTCGCCGAGGGTGTTGAGCTTGTCCATCTTGGCGAGGGCACGCTCGACGGTGAAGACGTTCAGGCGCACGCCCTGGGGCTTGGCCAGCTTAAGAGCGCCCTTCTTGATGTCATCGTTGGCGGCAGCGTTGTCGACGACGATGATGCGCTCGGCCTGAACCTTGGTGGTCCAGGTAAAGACGACCTGGCCGTGCAGCAGACGGTAGTCAAGACGTGCGAGGACGATCTTGGCGGGACCGGAGCTGTGACGGGACGCCTTGGCCTTCTTGGCGGGAGCCGCGACGGCCTCGACCGGTGCGTTGGGGTTGGTCAGACCAGTGCGGGCCTCGTTGATGAGGGCCGCGAGCTCGGTGCCCTTGACGGGGGCGGGGCTCATAGCGAGCGTGAGCGCCAGCGGGATGTTGAAACCGCTGACAACCGTGAACTTCGTGCCGTTCTTGGAAAGCTCGACCATGCTGTTGTTGACCGAGCTGCCGAGCATATCGGTCAGCACATAGACGGTGTCGTCCGCGTTGAACGTGGCGATCATGGCGTCCACCTTATTGGTGATGGGCTCCTTGTCGTCACGAGCAAGCGACACGACGTGGACGTTCGACACGTCGCCGAGAACCATCTCGAGCGTGTCTTTGGCGCCTGCGGCCAGGCCGCCATGAGATGCGAGAATGATCTGATTCATCTTGCCTCCTCCTTTTCGTTATGGTCATTATAACGTCTTATACGCTACTTACATTAATAATTACTATAAAGACCGTTCGCGGTTAAAAATCGACCGTTTACGGGTTTAACGTACTCGAAACGTTGGGGCTGGGTAGGCGGGCACTGGCTGGATAACCCCAGGTCGGATGCCGCACGCAATTCCCTATCGCACGAAGTACCAGGGACTTTCCTGTACGGTGGGCTCCAGCGCGATGCCGGTGCGTTCCTTAAACAGATCCATGTCCTGCGATTTCTCCGTCCACCACGCGTTGGGCTTAAAGGTCATGCTCTCAATGACATGGCCGACAAACACACTGTTGCGCAGCTTGGAGAAGTCGGTGTTCATGATCAGGATGGACGCGAGCACCAGCACGATGCCCAGGACCTTGATCGCGCCGGCGGGCTCGGCGTAGACACCAATGCCCAGCAGTACGGTGACAACTGTCTCGAATGACATTACGACGGGAACTTTCGACGTCTCGAGCCCCATGGACAGACCCTGCATATATAAGATGTAAGCCACGGCTGTGGGGATGAGTCCAAAGCCAAGGAACAACAGCAGCAGCTGTGGCGACATTGCCGCGGCGACATCCGGCCACGGAGCCGCGATAGCTGCCATAACCGCACCGCCAAAAACAAAGCCCCAAAACGTGACAGCCAGCGGGTGGACCGTCTTGGTTGCTATTCGGCTAAACACCGCGAGCGACGCACCGCAAAGGCCTGCAATCACACCCGACGTGACGCCCCAAACCGAAAAATGAAAACCGGAAAGGTCGCCATTGGTCACTGCAAGCACACAGCCAACGATGTTAAAGACAATGGCAACGAGCTTGTTAGGGGTCACGTCCTCGCGATAAAGCACGCGGCCGAGCATGACGCCAAACACCGGCGAGGTGTAGAGCAGCACCGAGGCCGTGGACATGCCCACCTCGCCCATGCACTCGTAATAGCAGGTGTTGGCGGCGGCCAAACCGACGATACCGACAAGCGCGCAGGGAACAAGCTCTTTAGGGCTTGCCTTGAACAGGGCCAGGGGACCCGATGCTTTTCCCTCACGAGCACCTCCCTGGCAACCCATGAACGCCAAGACCGGAGCCATTAAGACGGCACCCGACAACAGGCGAAAGGCCGCCATGCTCTGAGACGAAACACCCATGGCCGAGATGCCGTTTACAAAGATTCCGATGCTGCCCCACATAAGCGCGGCGATCAGCACCAGCACATAGCCCAGATTGCTTTTCTTCAACGCAGCCTCCTCGGTATTGTTTCCAATATGTTTCATACTACGTTATAGTCGTTATATACATTTTTCAAGCCACAAATCGCCGAACGGAAAAATCTGCTCTCCCACATACTCATTGGGGACGTACTTAAACGACTAGGACTGTCCCCAACTGCCGGCAGAAAAGGAACGTCCTCAACTGCCACATCTGGACCAAGGCGACGCCGATGCTTTGGCAACGTCAGCGAAAACCCGCCAGAGCGAGCAAGGTGCCTTGAAGCGAAGCGGCATTGACCTTCTGGTCATGCCGCTGAAGCTGAAAGGCAGATTGCCGCTCTGGCGGGTTTGCAGCGTCGAGCCGTTACGCGGTTTGGCAAAACCGCGTAACTCCTAGTAGTCAAGCTTCCACATGTAGCGGCGCGTCATATAGTCCTTGTGGGTGACGGCAGAGAGCGCGCGCATGTAGACGTTGTTGAGGATCGGCGCGAAGATCAGGTGGTTGAAGTACTCGCTCACGCTGTCCTTGATGTCGTTGAGGCCGAGCTCCTTGGCGTCGAGCTGATAGACGCGCTCGCCACCGTACTGGTTGACGAAGCGGGTGCCGCGCTCGTCGTTGCAGCGGCTGCGGCCGACGCTGATGAGCTGGAACAGCGAAGTGCGCTTGTCCAGGATCTCGAAGGGGCCATGGAAGAAGTCACAGGTGTTGATGGTGCAGGAGTCGATCTGTAGCATCTCCTGCACGTTGCAGATGCTAAAGACGTAGGCGGCACCAAAGAGCGGACCTTGAGCCATCACGTTGATGCAGGGCTTGTCGGCGTTCTGCTCGGCCCACTTGGCAGCGAGCGGACGGGTGTACTCGACGGCCTTGCGATAGATGGGGTCGACCAAGTCGAAGGCGGCCATGGCGGTCTCGTACTCGGCATAGCCCTCGGTCTGCTGCGTGAGCTCCATGGCGATCATGGTCACGACGGCGGAGTTGGTGCGGCCCATGCAGGACTCGTCGACGGCCAGGCTGTCGTACTGAATCTTGTAGTCGCAGACCTCGGTGAGGGCGGACTCGTCGACATAGATGGCGATGGTGCTGGCGCCGCGGTCCTTGGCGACCTGGGCGGCGACGATAGTCTCCTTGGTGCCGCGCATGGACACGACGACGGCCAAGGTGTTCTCGTTAACGTAGGCAGGGGTGGCGTGCACGAACTCGTTGCTGGTGTAGCTGGAGCTCACGACCTGCGTGGCCTCGTGCTCCATAAAGTACTGGGCAGGATAGTTACCGCCGTTGGATCCGCCGGCGCCAATCCACACGACGTGCTTGATGCCGCCCTTGTCTGCCTTGTCGGCCAAAACCTGGGAGACGACATCTTTAACCTGTTCCTGAGTAGTCATCGTGCATCAGCCTTTCTTCTCGTTTGATGCTCATCACAGGCATACAAGTTACATACATGTTTTGGTTATGTCGACTAGTTGTATGCTATATTTGTCTTAGAAATTTTGCTGCTGTGGTTTTCGGTAGCTCGCTACCAGCAGTTTTATTGTTTTATTAAATACATGCTTGCTTAGGTAAGCATACAGGTTAGATATAGGTTGGCAATATGGGCGTCACATCTAAAAAGAAACTGACCCAATACGAGCGCTTGGCGGGCACGCTGCGCGATCGCATCGCTGCCGGCACGTATGCGCGCGGAGACAAGCTGCCGTCCGAGATGGAACTCATGGACGAATCGGGGCTGTCACGCAGCACCGTACGCCACGCCCTTAAGGTGCTCGTTGATGAGGGCCTGGTGCGCACCGAGCGCGGGCGTGGCGCCTTTGTGGCCGACACGCCCGCGCTCCACGAGAACAACCTAGTGTTTTCGAGCTATACCAAGCAGGTCGAAGGCCAGGGCATGAAGCCCACCACGCGCACCGTGGACTCGGGCTTTGCCAAGGCGGCCGGCAGCATAGCTAAGTTCTTTGACGCCGCCGTGGGCAGCAAGCTCGTCAAACTTGTCCGCCTGCGCTACCTGGACGACGCACCGCTGTGCCTGGAGACCACCTACCTGCCGCCAAGCTTCGAGACGCTCATCGATCGCGATATCAACGGCTCGCTCTACGCCACGCTGCGACAGGAGTTCCATCGCGCACCGGCACAGGGGCATAAGACCTTTGAGGTGTGCTACGCCTCGCAAAATGAGGCGTTTTTGCTCAACGTTGAGCGCGGGCAGGCGCTGATCCTGATCACCGACTACGTCTACGACACTGACGGCCGACCGCTCCATGTCTCCAAGCGCATCCAACGCACCGACCGCGCCAAATACACCGAACCCATCGGCTAACCTGCCAAAATAAACCTGTCCCTAAATGGTAGGTTTGGGGAGGTCGGGGAACCAGGTTGGTTTGGGTTGGTTGGGCGTGCGCTCGGCTAGGACCAGCTCCATCCAACACATGTCGTACCAGCGACCGAACTTTTGGGCGCAGCGGTCGAAGGCACCCACCAGGCGATACCCCATATGGGCATGGAAATCCTGACTGTTGTGCGTCAGATACTCGTCGTCCTTGTCGTGCGGCACGGCGATGAGCGCGCACATGTTGGTGATGCCCATCGCGATCAGGCATTGCTTGAGCGCATCGTGCAGCTTGCGGCCCAGCCCGCCGTGGCGCACATCGCGCGCCAGGTAGATCGACGTCTCGACCGACCAGTCGTATGCCTCGCGGCTGTTGAGCGGACTCACATAGGCATAGCCTACCGGACGCCCGTCCAGCTCCATCACCAAATACGGGTAGCGCTTGAGCGTACGCTCGATACGCCCGGCGAACTCCTCAACGCTCGGAACCTCGTATTCGCAGGTAATCGCCGTCTGGCGCACATACGGCTCATAGATGGCAAGCAACGCCGGCGCATCGTCGGGCGTCGCCAGGCGAATCGTCGGCTCGGACATTTCGGTCATACAACCCTTCCCCCTCAAAAACAAAGGCTGCCCTGCGCCAAGCTCAGGCGCAGGGCAGCCCCTTGTCACTACATCAGGCTACAGGACAGCCGCCAACGCGTCGATGTCCTCCTGCGTCGTGGCCCAGCTGGTGCAAAAGCGCACCACCGTGTGGGTCTCGTCGTACTTTTCCCAGTACTCAATCGAGGCATGCTCGCGAATGCGGGCCATGTCCTCGTTGGGCAGAATCACAAACTGCTGGTTGGTCGGCGTCTCCAAAAAGAACTGGTAGCCGCGCTCGTGCAACACGCGACGAAGCGCCTGAGCCGTCTCGATCGCCTGGCGACCAATCTCAAAATACAGGCCGTCGGTAAAGAGCGCCTCGAACTGCACGCCCGTCAGGCGGCCTTTGGCAAGCAGCGCGCCATGCTGCTTGATACGCGGAATGGGATGCGCCGGGGCGTGCATACCGCAGAACACCACAGCCTCGCCGCAGAGCGCGCCGCACTTGGTACCGCCGATGTAGAACACGTCGCACAGCTGCGCCAGCTCGGGCAGGGTAATGTCGCACTCATCGGCCGCCAGCGCATAGGCCAGGCGGGCGCCATCCACAAACAGCGGAATCTCGCGCTTCTGGCACACTGCGTGAATCGCCGCGAGCTCGGCCTTGGAGTACAGCGTGCCGTACTCGGTCGATAGGCTCACGTACACGGCACCCGGGGACACCGTGTGCTCGTAGCTCTCGTTTTCGTAGAACACCTGGATATAGTTCTCAAGGTCCTCGGCGTGCATCTTGCCCTCGTAGCCGGGGATGGTGAGCACCTTGTGGCCGCCAAACTCGATGGCGCCCGCCTCGTGGCAGGCGACGTGGCCGGTCTCGGCAGCAACGACGCCCTCGTACGGCGCGAGCAGCATGTCGATCACCGTCGCGTTGGCCTGCGTGCCGCCCACCAGAAAAAACACGTCGGCATCGGGGGCCTGACAGGCCTCGCGGATAAGCTGCTTGGCACGCTCGGTATGTGCATCGGTACCGTATCCTGGCTGCGGCTCCATATTGGTGTCGACGAGCGCCTGCAGCACCGCCGGGTGTGCGCCGTGGGAATAATCGTTGTTAAACGCGAGCATGGCAATCCTCTCTTACCGGGTATCGGCCAGATGATTCAAACGGAGCTATTGTACGCCGCTGGGATAGGCAATGCGCGCGGCAAGGCACTCAAGTGCCAGCACCAGAGCAAAACCGCAGCTCACATCACTCAAAAAGTGCGCTCCGATCACGATGCGGCCAAACGCGACGAACGCCACAACCACAGCCGCCGTCCAAAAGACCACACGACGGCGCGACGGCTTTTCCTTAAAGGCCGCTGCGGGAAGCCCGGCGAGCATAAGGCCGATCGCCGCGTGCGCCGCGTGTCCGCTCGCAAACGACTTAAAGCCGTCCTTGACTACACCGGCGGCAATATAGGCCCGCTTGTCGGGGTTGCCGATCACCCACCACGGCTGAAACTCGAGCCCCGGCGTCACCTCGACCACGCGCATGCGCGGGCGCGACCACAGCGGCTTGACGATCACGTTGAGGATGATGGCCTGAGCGACCCACACGGCAAGCACCATGAGCGCCCAGCGTGTGAGCTCGTCGGGCTCGGTCGTGCGCGTGAGGCGATAGACGATAAGGTTGGCGACGATGACCAGCACAAACGTCAGCACCAACTGAGCCACGATGAGTTTGCCGCCAACCCTCAGGGACGAAACGATCTCGTAGCCGGTCAGGCCAACATTGACGAGGATGCCGAGCACGGCGAGCCATTTGCTCCCCCTGGAGTCGGGACGCACCGCGCGCACGAGCATAACGCCCGCGACGCTCGCCGTCAGCTCAAACGGCAGCTCGCCGGTCGCCTCGATAAAGCGGCCGTACACGCTGCCGATGTTGAACAGCGCGCTCGAGATCTGATAATCGAAGAAACTGCCCACGCCCAGGCAGAGGGCAAGGATAGCCGCGATAGCAGCGGCATCTTTTTTATAGATGTACCCGAACATGCTTTCCTTTCGATGGAACCAGATTGCCCAAATGGGGCGTTTACGGCGTCGACCCGTTAGTCATCGTCGGACGTGCCCAGCTGCTGCAGCAGCATGAGTGCCGCGGCCACGGGGCCGGTGCCGTCGTTGGCGTCGAGACCGCGACCCAGGCCGCTGCCCGCGCCGGCGCCCGCCTTGTAGGGCACCGACAGTTTGCGGCTCTTGGGGAAGTTTACCGCGCCATAGCGGGTCTTAAGCTCATAGGCCACCTTCTTGGGAACGTCGACGCCCAAAAACGTGATGCGACCGCCACTGAGCGTAACGCTCTCGAGCCCCAGGCGCTCGCCGCGAATGCGGATTCGCGCGCGATTGAACAGGTTGAGTCCCGCCAACGGCAGCTCGCCATGCGCGGCCTCGGTCTCTTCCTGCACCTCGTCGATGCTCTCCAGGTCCCCGGCCGCCGCAAGCTTACGGTATACGAGCACGCGCTGATCCACCGCCGGCAGGTACTCCTCGGACAAGAAGTAGTCGGCCGGCAGGTTGATGCCCACGCTCGCCGCCTCCACACCGGCATCGTCGTCGCCGCGCGCCTCGGCCACGGCCTGACCCAGCATCTGCGTAAACAGGTCAAAGCCCACGCTCGACAGGTTGCCGTGCTGCTCGGCGCCCATGAGCGAGCCGGCGCCGCGGATCTCCAGGTCGCGCATGGCGATGCGCATGCCGCTGCCCAGGTCCTGGAACTCGGAGAGTGCGGTCAGGCGTGCCGTAGCCTCCTCGGTGAGCGGCAGCTCGCCCGGGAACATAAAGTACGCGTAGGCTTGCGTGGAAGAACGGCCCACGCGGCCCTTGAGCTGGTAGAGCTGTGCCAGGCCCAAGCGCTGCGAATCCTCGATGATCAGCGTGTTGGCGGTCGCGTTGTCTATGCCGCTCTCCACGATGGTCGTGGCGATGAGCACGTCGATCTTTTTGGTCGCGAACTCGATCATCACGTCCTCGACCTCGCGCGGGCTCATCTTGCCGTGCGCCACGCCCACGCGCGCCTCGGGCGCGGCCTCGTGCACGCGTGCCACGGCGTCGTCGATGGTCTTGACGCGGTTGGACACGTAGTACACCTGGCCGCCGCGGCCCACCTCCAGGCGAATCGCCGCGCTCACCACGTCGGGGTCGTACTCCCCCACGTGCACGATCACGGGGCGGCGCCCGGTCGGTGGCGTGGTGATCAGGCTCATGTCGCGCACGCCGCTCGTGGCCATCTGCATGGTTCGCGGAATAGGCGTGGCCGAAAGCGTGAGCACGTCAATCTGCTCGCGCAGGTTCTTGAGCTGCTCCTTGTGCTGCACGCCAAAGCGCTGCTCCTCGTCGATGATCACCAAACCCAGGTTCTTGGGGTTCACATCGGCCGAAAGCAGGCGGTGCGTGCCAATGAGCACGTCGATCGTGCCCTCGGCAAACGCCTTGAGCGCGCGCTTCTGCTGCGCCGGCGTGCGAAAGCGGCTGAGCACCTCGACCTCGAGGCCAAACGGGGCAAAGCGCTCAAAGAAGGTCTCGTAGTGCTGTTGGGCCAGAATGGTCGTGGGGCAGAGCACCATGACCTGACGGCCGGAGTCCACGCACTTAAACGCCGCGCGCAGGGCGACCTCGGTCTTGCCAAAGCCCACGTCGCCGCACAGCAGGCGGTCCATGGGCTTGGGCGCCTCCATGTCGGCCTTAATATCGGCGATGGCCTCCAGCTGGTCGCGCGTCTCGTCGTAAGGAAAGCTCTCCTCCATCTCGATCTGCTCGGGCGTGTCGGGCGGGCAGGCGACACCGGTAATCGACGAACGGCGCGTATACAGATCGACCAGGTCAAACGCCAGCTTTTTGGCGTTCTTGCGCGCCTTGTTGGTGGCACGCGTCCAGTCGGCGGTGTTGAGCCTAGTCAGGCGCGGCTTGTCGCCGTCGGGACCAACATAGCGCGTGATGCGGTCGACCTGCTCGAGCGGCACGTAGAGCTTGTCGCCGTCGGCATATTCCAGCAAAAAGTAGTCGCGCTCCTTGCCGCCCACTTCCTGGCGCGCGATCTCGCTAAAGAGCGCGATGCCGTGGGTAGCGTGCACCACGTAGTCGCCCGGCTTAAACGGAAACGTGATCTGCGTAATGTCCACCTTGCGACGGCTGCGCGCGCGGTTGGCGTCCATGCGGGCATTGAGATCGGCGATCGAGAACACGGCTAGGTTGGCATCGGGCACCACCACGCCCTGCGGCAGGGCAGCATCCACAAAGGTCACGCGTCCGCGCGAGATGGTGGGTACGGCAGCACCGGCGGCAGCCTGGGCGGCGCCCGCCTCGAGCGAGCGGGCGTTGAGCGCGTCGGCCTTGCGCTCGCGAATTGCAGCATGGGCCTCCTGGCGGGCAGCACGGTCGGCAGAATCTGCCGCTGCCACGCGTACGCGCTCGCCAATGACGCCGGCGTTTTCGGGGGCGGCCGTCAGCGACTCCTCAAAGGTAATGCCCTCGTCGCCAAAGGTAAGCTCCATCGACTCGCGCGCTCCGCGGTCGGGAATGGCAAACACGCAGGCATAGCGCTTGCCCACGACTTCCTGAACACGCGTCATAAAGCGGTTGTCCGAGCCTGCGATAGCCGGCTGCTCAATCTTGAGCTCTGCCGTAACCGCACCGCCGGCGCGGATCAGGCTCACGTAGTTCAGGCGCTGCTGAGCACCAAAGTCGAGCTGCTGGGCGCGCACGTACAGGCCGTCCAAGCGGTCAATCCCCGCCTCGCCGGCGCGCGCCTCGATATCCTCGTAGGCACGCAGGCAGTCGTCGAACAGCGAGCGCGGCTCGGACAGAACCACAAGCGCCTTGCCGCTCACGTGCGCCAACGGGCTCACGGTCTGGCCGTACATCACCGGCAAAAAGCGGTCGAGCTCGGGTGTGACGATACGCGCATCAACCATCTCGAGCAGCGCCGCCAGCTTGCTGTCGCTCTGGCTTGCGCGATAGAGCGCCACGTGCATGTTGTGAACGGCTTCGTCGGTAAGCGCCAGCTCGCGGCACGGGAAGATCTCGATGCTGTCCTCGTTGCCGATGGTTTGGCCCGTAGAGCTCACCATACGGCGAATGCGATCAATTTCGTCGCCAAAGAACTCAATGCGCACGGGCGCTTTCTCTTGTGCGGGGAATACCTCGACGGTGTCGCCGTGCACGCGGAACAGGCCGGGTGCGTCGGCGGCGCCGGCATTGGTGTAGCCCATGCCCACCAGGCGCTGCGGCACTTCGTCAAAAGGAATCTCCTCGCCCACCGCAAAGGTCGTGGACTCCCAGTAGCGGCTCTCGACTGGCGGCACGCAACGCAGCAATGCACGGGCCGAGGCAACCATGATGCAGTTGTCCCCGCGCACGATACGCCCCAGAGCCTCGCAGCGCTGCGCCACCACGGCATCGTCGGGCGCCTGCTCGCGCCACGGATAGTCCTTGCGCTCGGGAAAGCGGCACACGTGCGCCAGGCCCACGTAGGCGGCAAGGCTGCGCGCGGCGCGATCGGCCGCGTCCTCGCCGCTCACAATGTAGACCGTAGGGCGCGGGCGGCGCGCAAACTGAGCAGCCGCCATAAGCGTGCGGCCCGACTGCGACACGGCCAGCGTCACATCCTCGCCGGCGTCGAGCCCGGCCTCGACGGTCTGCAAGGCCTCGGCAGTGTAGAGCTGCGCGGCTATACGGTGAATGAGCATGCTGTTCCTCCGGCATCGCAACGCCAAAAGCCCGCCGGGGCAAGCTCGGCGGGTCGTGCGTCAAAGATCATTGTTTGTCATGGTAGCGCATGGAGAGGACTCCAGCTCAAGCGTACGCCCAGCCCCGCAAAAAACGCCAGACGGACGAGCCGCTTGGCGTTATCAGAGTGAGCCATACGCCGAGTCTAATCGTAGACGCCCATTTTAAGCAGTGTGAAGGTCGGAGCGCCGTCACCCTGCGCGACGCGGACCGTACAAGTCTCGATACGGCCCCTAGATGCGTCCGCTTGAATTGCAGCGATGAACTGATCCTTTGGCAGGCCGTAGGTGCTCTCGGGGATGTCGGAAGGAAGTAACGAACCGCCAGCACTGTAGACCTCATAGGTGAGCTCGTAGATGTTATCGCCAAGGTCAGTCGCGCCCGTAACGATGGCACACGCTGGGTTGTAATTTCCCTGGCCGTATTCCTGCTTCAAATACAGGTACCCGTCATGTGCTTCGGCCGAATCAGGAATCGCCTGCCCCTCCGGCGTTCTGTCATACGTCATATCGGCATCGGAAAGCGTCAGGCCCGTCAAGCGGCTGAGTTCCCTATTGACCACATCAGTCGCCATACGCTGGCGATTACCGTTGTCATAGTCGCCTTTCTCGATTCGATACGGCGCGTTGTCAATAAAATGGCACCAGATAAACTTGACCAGCTTATATTTCTCGTCATCCGAAAGCCCATCAGTCGAATCGAAAGTACCCGTCTGATACCAGTCCCGATCGAAGTGCCCCTCCGTAAAGTTCGACAGAAACAGGTTTGCGGCGGCATAGGTTGCCTGGTCATTGAGGTCGACCTTTACGCTGCTGCCCGTCTGCTCGGGCCCTTCCGCCTCGTCCTCGTCGGCGGCAGGCTTCTTCTTGGCGCTTCCCTGGTCCTCACGCTCGGCCGAACCCTCGTCGGACCCCAGCACCGTAATCTGCGACGAGTTGCCCTGCCCAAGCGGACCCAGTACGCCGGTCAGCGCCAGGGCGGCACCGCCGGCAACGAGCACGCCCGCCACGCACATGCCGACAATCACCGCGCGCTTATGCGACTTCTTCTGCACGGGAGGCATCCCTGCCGCCGGCATCGGTGCGGGCTCGGCGGGCGCGGCAGCCGGGGAGGCAACGCCGATGCGCGCCCCGCAGTTCGTGCAATATTCAGTTCCATCGGGCATCTCGGAACCACACTTGGTGCAAAACATATTCGAGCATCCCCTCACAACAAACGGCATCTGTCGCCATCATATTGAGCCTTCGCGGCCCAAATGTGTTGCGCAACATTGGCCACAGCCTTCGGACGCCGGCAAAACGCGGTAGCCCCTACCCCGTCACGCGCACGCTGGGGCACAAATCCGCCAGCGGGCACTCGTCGCACTTGGGCTTACGGGCATCGCAGATCTCGCGGCCAAAGGTGATCCACTGGTGGTTGACCGACTCCCAATACTCGTGCGGCAAGATCTTGAGCAGATCCTGCTCGGTCTTGAGCGGCTCTTTGGCGTGCGTCTTGGGACTCAGCATCAGACGGTGCGCGATGCGGTTGACGTGCGTATCGACCGCGATGCCCTCGACAATGCCAAACCCCACGTTGAGCACGATGTTCGCCGTCTTGCGCCCAACGCCCGGCAGCTTGACAAGCTCCTTCATGTCGGCCGGCACCTCGCCGCCGTAATCGGCGACGATCATCTGCGCGGCCTCAACGGCGTGCTTGGCCTTGCTCTTATAGAAGCCGAGCGACTTAATGGTATCTGCCACATCGGCAACGCTCGCCCCCGCCATGGCCTCGGGCGTGGGCCACTGGGAAAACAGCTTCGGCGTCACCTTGTTGACCTGCGCGTCGGTCGTCTGCGCCGAGAGCAACACCGCTATGAGCAGCCTATAGGGATTCTCGTGGTCCAAAAAACACTCAACCGGGCCATAGCGACGGTTAAGGCGCTCGCACACCTCAACGGCGCGCTCGCGCTTGGCGGCATTGGTCTCGCGTGGCATAACGACTCCTCGGATCAGCGGCATAACTTACCTATGGGCACGATTGTCCCACGTATGGGGTCTTTACGCCTCCAAAAATGCGCCGGTCTGGCGGCCCCACAAGCTTGCGTACTCGCCGCCTGCCTCGACAAGCTGCGCATGCGTACCGTCCTCGACAATCTCGCCGTCCGCCAGCACCACGATGCGGTCGAGCGCCGCCACGGTGGACAGGCGATGTGCCACCACAATGGAGGTGCGGCCGCGCATCAGGTTCTCAAGCGCCTCCTGCACCAGCGCCTCGGACTCACTGTCCAGGGCAGAGGTCGCCTCGTCGAGCACCAGAATCGGCGCGTCGGTGAGGATGGCACGGGCGATGGCCACGCGCTGGCGCTGACCGCCCGAAAGCTTAACGCCGCGCTCGCCCACCATGGTGTCAAAGCCCCGGGGCAGGCGGTCGATAAACTCCAGGGCATTGGCCAAGCGGGCCGCCTCACGGATCTGTTCGTCGGTGGCGTCGGGGCGGCCGTAGGCGATGTTCTCGCGAATGGAGCGGTGAAACAGCAGCGCCTCCTGCGGCACGTAGGCAACCTGGCGGCGCAGGCTCTGCTGCGTGCAGCGCGAGACATCCTGACCGTCCACGAGTACGCGACCGCCCTGTACGTCGTCCAGGCGCAGCAGCAACTTGGTGAGCGTCGTCTTGCCCGAGCCCGATTTGCCCACCAGGCCCACGCGCTGACCCGCCGCCACATGGAGCGTCAGGTCGTCGAACACGCTCTCGCCCGCCGCGGCGTCACGGTATGCAAAGTTCAGGTGCTCAAAATCAATCGCGCCCTCGCCCACCTTGAGCTCGGGAGCGTTCTCGTCGTCTGCCACCAGACGCGGCTCGTCCAGCACGCGCGTCATCTCGGCCGCATCGCCCAGCGCGCGGTTAATGCGCTGCATCATGGAGCTTACGTAGTTCAGACGCATGGTGAGGTTGTACGTATAGGTAAAGATCATGACGAGCGAGCCGGCCGAGATGCCAAACCACGCGTTGCCGCCCACGACGAACACGCTCACCACGGCCATGGTGATGACGATAAGGCCCGAGGTCGTAAAGTTGCGTTGCATCATGGCGTGCATCGAAACCGTTTCGGCGTCGCGCGCGGCGCGGTCGGCGCTATCGAACAGGTCGCGCTCAAAGTCTTCGCGCCCGCAGGTCTTGACGGCCAGGATGTTCGTGACCGCGTCGGAAAGCACGCCCGACAGTTTGTTCTGCGCGGCGGACGTCGCGGCCGAAAGCGGCATGATGCGCTTATACATGAGCCAGACAAACGAGATGTAGACGACCATAATGCCCACCAGGATCACGGTAAACGTCGGCACCACCGGAGCGAGCGCCGCCACCGTGCAGACAACCGAGGTGATAGTGGGAATGAGCGAATACACCGTCACGTCCACCAACCCCGTGTAGCCGCTCATAAAACGGCTCGTCTGGCTCACAAGCGATCCACCAAAACGGCTGGTGTGGAATGTCATGGATTGATTGGAGAGCGTGTCGAAGCACAGGCGCGCCAAGTGATAGTTACCCGCAATCTCGAGCTTGTAGACGGTGTAGTCCTGCAGCTTGGAGAGGATTTGGCCCACTAGGTTAACGAGCACGAGCGCCAGAATGTAGGGGCCAAAGACCTCAAACACCCGGTCGCCCGCCACGGGGCCGGCCTGGACGCGGTCGACGATAAGCGCCATCACGTAGGTGTTGGCAAACGTGAGCAAAAAGATGTAGCCCGCCGACGAGAACACCGAGAGAAAGACGATCAGCGGCTGCGTGCGCGTAACGTCCCAGAAACGCTGTAGCGTGCGGCGCACGGTTGAGCGTTTGAGCGGACTGGTGCTTCTCTGTGACATGGGCTTCCTTTCACATATGGCGGGGCTAAACGTCATTGTTGCATACTAAAGCGCACTTCAGGCAAGCACGATGCGAAAAGCAGCGGGGCGCCCGCGTTTGCGCCGGCGCCCCACCGTCTTGTTGTAATTATTCCTCGTCTTCTTGGTCTGTGGGAAGGCCCGCGGGCGTGAGTCCCAAGATCTCATCAGCTTGGTCGGCGTCTTCCAGCGCGTCGATGTCCTTGAGTTTGCGCTCCATGACGTTGGTGCGCGTGGTGATGATGCCCTCGACCGTCTTTCCCGCGGTCTCGATTTGCTGCTGGGCGCGGCGCAGCGCCGCCTGATAGCGCGGCAGCTCGGCCTTGACGGCAGAAAGCACGCGCAGCACGTCATCGGTGCGTTTTTGCAGCCTAAACGTTTGGTAGCTCATCTGCAGGCTGTTGAGGATAGCCGCCATGGTGCTAGGGCCGGCAACGTTGACGTGATAGTCGCGGCCCAGGGTCTCGATAAGTCCCGGACGACTGACAACCTCGGCGTACAGCCCCTCAAACGGCACGAACATAATGCCAAAGTTGGTCGTTGCCGGCACACTCAGGTACTTTTCGCAGATGTCCTTGGCCTCGCGCTTGACCATGGCGTCGAGCGTCTTACGCGCAGCGGCGACGGCCTCAGCGTCACCCGACTCTTGGGCGTCGAGCAGATGCTCGTACGCATCGCCCGGGAATTTGGAGTCGATCGGCAGCAGCACGGGATCGCCCTCGTCTACCGGCAGCTTGACGGCAAACTCAACGCGCTCCGAGGCGCCGGGCTTGGTGGCGACGTTTTCCAGATACTGGTCGGGCGTAAGGATGTCCGCCAGGATTGCACCCAGCTGCACCTCGCCCAAAATGCCACGCGCCTTTACGTTGCCCAGCACGCGCTTAAGGTCGCCCACGCCGGTGGCGATGGACTGCATGTCGCCCAGGCCCTTGTACACGGCCTCGAGCTGGTCGCTCACCTGCTTAAACGATGCCGACAGGCGATCGTTGAGCGTGCGGGAGAGCTTCTCGTCCACCGTCGCGCGCATCTGATCGAGTTGCACGTTGTTATCTTTGCGGATAGCACCCAGCTGGGCATCGACCGTCTCGCGCACCTTGTCCAGGCGGTGCTCGATGCCCTCGCGGTTGGCACCGAGTTGTTGGGCCGTCTCGCGGCGCAGGTCATCCATCCGGTCACCAGCTTGCGAAAACTCGCGTGCGATGTTCAGGTAACGTTGCTGCTCCACGGCCGCATCTGTCGTCTGCTGCTGCGCGATGGCATTGGCCGTGCGGCGGGTTTCTGCCAGCGCGACGTTCAGGGCATCGAGCGCGTTGTTGGCCTGCTCGAGTGCCGCCAGCGCCTCCGCACCGCCATCGCTGCGCTCTCGCAGCTCGGCGCGAAGGCCCTTGAGCTGCAGGGCGCAAGCCACAGCCACTCCTACCGCTACCAAGGCGATCACGACCAGCACAATATCAACAGCAGACATAGACTCCGCCCAACAAACCCAATCGATCATCAAACAAAACCGCGATCAATCTTACCCTGTCATATGCAGCGCGTGGCCGGCGGCGCATCAAGTTACCTTTGCGCTATGAATACTGGCACGCTAACTCTCCCAGCCGGCGCGGATGGTTGTTACGACATCGCCCAGGCGCTGGCCGAGAGCTGTCAAATGTTGGAGCACTTCGCTGGGCGAGGCGCCGTTGAGAATGCACGTGAGGGCATATGAGGCCAAGAAGATTGCCGCGAGTCCCAACGGGATCAGCACGATCATCGCCAGCGTACGCAGGCGCTGGGCCCAGCGACGGCGACGCGCACGACGCTTGTCGAACGCAAGCTCCTGCGCATATGAATCTTGCTGTACGGAATAGGCTCCTGGGTCCACCTCACCCGCAGGCGATACCGCGGGCGCGGCGTTTTGCGCAGGAGGCTGGACGGCTGCCCCTTGCATTTGCATCTCCATAAGCCGCTGCTGTTGGCGCAGCATGCGCTCGGCTTGTTGCTGCGGGGTCTCAAGAAACAGATCCATGTTGGCCTCCTCAATAGGAGCATTCGATGCTTGCGCCCAGCATCCCGCACCATCGCGGCCGCGGCAATGAAATCCGCGGCAATAGCCGCAAAGATTCTTTTGTCAGAAAACTGTCGAAAAGTTCAACAACTCCCCTACCAGCACTTTCTTTGAGCTTTTTTCGCCAGCAATCTTTTGCCCTCTCGCCCTTGCGCCATCCGACCAAAACCTAACCAAAAGCTTGACGGAAATTGTGAAGACAGGGACCCCACACAAAAACGTGCCGCCCCAAAAGGGGCGGCACGCAAACTTCTAATCAGCTTTTCTGTAGCGAGCACGCAACGACCCAACGCCGGGGCGCGGGGAGGGAGGCCGGATTGCCTTCCCTCAACGCGACCCTGCGAAGCCGTGAGCGGGGAGGGAAGGCAATCCGGCCTCCCGCCCCGCGCTCCGCAGCAGCCAGCGCCAAGCGCTAGTAGTTCACCACCTGCTCCTCAAAGTACGCCTTGGGATGGTTGCAAACCGGGCACACCTCGGGCGCCTTGGCACCAACATGCAGGTGCCCGCAGTTCAGGCACTTCCACACCTTTACGCCCTCGCGCTCAAACACCTCGCCCGATTCAATGCGCTCGACGAGCTTGTTATAGCGCTCCTCGTGAGCCTTCTCGACAGCGCCAACGCCACGGAACTTCGCGGCAATCTCGTCAAAACCCTCCTCTTCGGCGGTCTTGGCGAACTCGTCATACATCGTGGTCCACTCGTAGTTCTCGCCCGCGGCGGCATCGCGCAGGTTGTCCAGCGTATCCGGAACAGCACCGTCGTGCAGGTACTTAAACCACAGCTTGGCATGCTCGGACTCGTTGCCCGCCGTCTCTGCAAAGATATTCGAAATCTGAACGTAGCCGTCCTTTTTGGCCTTGGATGCATAGTAACGATACTTGGTGTGCGCCTGGGACTCACCGGCAAAAGCGGTCTCGAGGTTCTTCTTGGTTTGAGAATTCTCAAAATCCATAGGTGTACTTCCCTTCAATACGCGCCGCCCATAGACTTTGAGCGGCATTGCCTTTAGGATACCCTCATGCCGAGAATCTAAACCTTACTATCCTGTTCTGCAAATTCGCGTCATCACACACTCAGCCAGCGCTCGCCTTCGGCACGACAAAAGCCTTCGCGCTCCAGGTCGGCAAGAATGCCCGCAATAAAATCGCAACCAACCGGTTCGCGACCCGCTGCGGCCTCCATCTTGTTAACGCCTGCAACAGCTTCAACAAGCGTTATGCCCGCCTGCTGTCCGTCGCGAGCTGCAAGCAGCATGCGCACGATATGGGCACGCTTTTGCCGACGCGAGCCCTCAAACTTGGACTGGCGGCTGTAGCCCGCCGAGCGCCTAGACGGATTGGGCAGCGTCTTTTTGAGATACGCGCCGTAATCCAGCAGCGCGTAATACCACGCGCGCGGCGTATCGGCATCGTCGAGCGGCACGGCAAAGGGAGCGACCTCATCCGCCGCCGCACCGGGCGCCGCCGGGCAGGCCGCCTGGATCAACGGCACCAGCTCGCGATCGGGAACAGACGGAACGTCAGGAAAAAAGTGATGCAAAAAGACCGTGCGCACATTGGTCTCCAGGTACACTCCCGGAAGATCAAACGCAAACGACCGAATGCCCTGCGCCGTTGCGGGCCCAATACCGGGCAGCGCGACCAGGTCGCGTGTATCACGCGGAAACTCCCCATCCCAGTCCTCCACGAGTCGCTGCGCGGCCTTATGGAGCGCCAAAGCACGGCGGTTGTAGCCCATGCCCTGCCAAGCGTCCAAAACATCAGAAGGAGCGGCCTGGGCGAGAGAATGCACGGTCGGAAAGCGGTCGAGCCATGCCGGCATGCGCGTCTCTACGCGTGGAACCTGCGTCTGCTGCAGCATGACCTCGGAAAGCCAGATGATGTACGGGTCGCGTGTGCGGCGCCACGGAAGGTCGCGATAACGCAGAACCCCTTCCGAACGAATCATCGAACGAAAGGGGTCCTGAATCATAGCTATGCTCCTTATGCGGCGCTACTCCTCCCGGCAAGCACACGCGCAAACGGCATACTCGGGAAAGGCGTCGCGGTCGGCGAACTTGGGATCGACGGCGGGGAACTGGCGGCGAGCGACGACATCGTCCAGCGAAACGGAATCGAGGTAGTCACGCATCAGCGCCTGGGCCCCAGCCCACAGGGGATGATAGCAGCACGTGCCCCTGCGCGCACAGTCGCCATCGAGTGCCGTGCAATCATTCATAACCATAGGGCCCTGAACGGCCTCGACGACCTGACGGATAGTGACCTCGCTCGGGTTGACCTTAAGACGCATACCGCCGTGGACGCCACGCAGGCTCTCCACAATACCGGCCTGAACCAAACCGTGTTGGATCGAACGGGCAAACGAATACGGAACATTGACCTCTTCGGCAGCAGTGCGAACAGAAAGCAACCGCTCCGGCTCCTCGGCAAGCATCGCAAGCATGCGGAGGGCATAATCAGTCTTCCTCGATATGTCCATGTTTCCCCTTTCAAGGAATACGAACAGCTCGAACGGGCTCCGGGGCCGAGCTTACGTCGAGACGCTAAATAACCGCCGGGACAACCAAATAGTGAACTAGATGTCCGCTGAAGGTCGAATCCAAAGCAAATTGCATCAGATTAGGCCTGCAGTGGAATTTAGTATAACCTAACCCCCCTGTTTCGTTGAACGAGTGTTGCGCAACAAACCCCCCCCCGTTTAAACCGATATACTTAATTCATTTCCGCATTTCGGAAACAAGGAGCAGAATGAAAGGGACGGCCGAGCGGTTGTCCTATTAAACGCAAAAAGCCACGTCCGAAGACGTGGCTTTAATTGCGTTGGCGGGAAGTACGGGGCTCGAACCCGCGACCTCCGACGTGACAGGCCGGCGCTCTAACCAAACTGAGCTAACTCCCCAGGCAGTCGTTCGCGTTTGTTTCCGCTCGCGTGCGCTGCGGGGATTAGTATACACAGAAGTCTGTTCGCCGCGCAACAACTTTTTTGAAAATATTTTTTGGGTCCCTCCGGGAGGGTCTCCGGGGCCGGCTGGCGCGGGTTAAGTTTGCTGCTCTACAGTCCTGCGCAAGACGGAAAGCACATTAAGTGCTTTCCTTTGCGTGCGGAACTCGCGACAAACGTAACCCGCGCCAGCCGGCCCCGGAGACCCTCCCTGCCGTCACTATGTTCAACCAGTTTTGCGGGCGTGCGCCGCTGCGCGGCTAGCCCGCGTGCTCCTCGGCGGGGTTGGTCTGATTGTTCTTGTTGAAGCTCGGCCTTTGGCTCAAATGGAAACGGGAGATGCATTGTGCATCCCCCGTTTTTGTTGCGGTTAATCTAAGTCAATAAACTTGACGCTTAAGACCTTGCCGTCCTTGACGAGCATTCTGGCCATGGTGGGGCCTCGGGTGCCTCTGGGGTAGCTAGCACTGCCGGGGTTGAGGACCAAGCAGCGGCCTACTTGAGTTTCTTTGGTTACGTGAGTGTGACCGTTGATGGCTACGTCCACGGATCCCACCGGGAGGTCTTCGCGGTAGTGGGCTACGGCAAACTTAAGGCCCTCGTAGCTAAAGAGCGCCAGACGGTCCACTTCGGGGCCGTAATCACGGTAGTAGTCGTTATTGCCCAGAACCGCTCGCACGGGGGCAATGGTTCGCAGATGTTCGTAGTCCATCTCCGACGTAAGATCGCCGGCATGGATAATCAGGTCCGCGCCGCTCAACTCATTTAAAAGCGCGGGCGACAGATAACCGTGGGTGTCCGAGATGATGTCGATGCGCTTGGCGCTTGCACTGTTCATGGGATCCCTTCCGCAAAACGATTTGGTGTATTCATACAAAAAGCCCCGCGGCTCCGCAGACGATTTTGGTCTACAGGGCTGCGGGGCCGGTGTACTAGAGGCTCAGGGCCTTCTTGAGCGGTACGACGCGACGGCGCGAAACCGGTACGCGTTCGTCGACGCCCGTAATGCCCAGCTGGATAGCGCCCGAGGGAACCGTCTCGACGTCGGTAACACACGCCAAGTTAACGATATAGCGGCGGTGAACGCGGAAGAAGCCAAAATCACAGAGCTTGGCCTCGAACTGTGCCAGCGAGGTCGTCGACAAAAAACGGTCATCGACGGTATAGATACAGGAGTAATCGTCCTTGGCCATAATGAAGCGAATGTCGTCCACGGGGATGAGCACCTTGCGGCCGCCCTTCTCCACCGGGATGCGCTCGATGGTCACCTTGCTGTCCGCAACGGGCTTCGTGCGCTGCATGACCTTCTCGATTGCACGATCCAGGCGGGCTTCCTCTACCGGCTTCATCAGATAGTCGACGGCATCCACATCAAACGCCTCAACCGCATGATCGCTGTACGCGGTCACAAACACGATCGCCGGCGGATTCTTAAGCTTATGCAGCGCCTCGGCAAGTTGCAGACCCGAAGCGCCAGGCATCGAAATATCGAGGAACACGACATCAACGCGACTCTCCATAAGCATCTCGATGGCGGAGCGAACGCTCGACGCTTCTGTGATCGTGCCGATCTTGCCCGTCTGCTCGAGCAAGAAGCGAAGTTCCGAACGGGCCGGGGCCTCATCATCCACAATCATCGCACGCAGCATGGGGATAAAACCTTTCGTCAACAAACTACATCGGGCATACGCCAACCGGCGTTAAGCCCGTGACCAATTATTCTACTCTTGAATGTCGAAGATGCTCTCCGACAAATCGAGATGTAGGAGCACTTTAGCGCCCTTACCCGGCGCCGATTCGACGCGCGTATAGGAGTGCGGCCCATAAAAGCGATGAATGCGCTCCGAAATATTGTGCATGGCAACGCCGGCGCCGCCACCCTGCGGGGAGTTGGCGTCGGGACGGGCAGAGCGCTCGTCAAACAGTCTGGCAGCGATGCCCTCGTCCATGCCCACACCGTCATCGGCCACCGAAATCAAAATCGCATCGTCACCATCCCTGCGCACCGTCACGTCAATCTTCAGCGCACTGGCATCACCCATGCCGTGACGCACGGCGTTCTCGACAATCGGTTGGATCACAAATGCCGGAACCAGCGTGTCCTCGACGTCCTCGGACACGTCAAAGGTCGCCAGCACGCGATCCTCGCCAAAGCGCGCCTTCTCAAACGTCAGGTAGCGCTTGGTCTGTGCGACCTCGCGCGACACGGGAATGAGCGAGCCCGAATTGTCGAGCGTTGCGCGATAGAACGAGGAGAACTCGCGCAGCAGCTCGCGGGCGCGCAGCGGGTCGGTACGCGTAAACGATGCGATGGTGTTGAGCGTGTTGAACAGGAAGTGCGGGTTAATCTGCGCCTGCAGGGCACGCACCTCGGCACGGGCCGTGAGCTCCTTTTGCACCTCGAGCTCGTGAATGGCGAGCTGCGTGGACAGGATTTCGGCAAAACCCGAGGCGAGCGCATACTGGGTACGGTCAACGGCACGCGGGGTCTTGTAATAGAACTTGAGCGTGCCGACGGTGCGGTCGCCCACCTTGATGGGTGCGATGATGCCAGCGGGGACCTGGTTGTGTGAGCCATCCGAACCCACCACGTCCACCACACGGTTGAACGACTGGACGATACCGTGTTCGATGACGTAGCGCGTGACGAGCGTACGAATGGGAGAATTGGGCAGCAGCTTTTCCTCAAACTCGCCCGCGCAGGCCAGTACGTTGCTCTCGTCGGTAACGGCAACTGTCATGGCGCGTGTCTCGGGCAAAATGCGCTGGCACACCAGACGTGCTGACTCCTGCGTCAGACCGCCTTTAATGTCCTCGAGCATGGCCGAGGCCACCGAGAGCGTCTCCTCGGTGTACTGCGAGCGAACCGAATCGGGATTGAGCGTCAAAAAGAAAAAGATACACAGGAAGATGCATAGCAGCGTACAGGCGACCACGGTCGCGATTGGATCGATTCCAGTCGCCAGGGCAAAAACAAAGTACACCAGCACACAAATGGCGCAGGATACGGCAATGATGCGAAAGATTGACATTGAACTATCGCGCTGGGCGCGGCGGTCGATCATTCAGTCCCCTCCAGGATGCTGGTCAGCTGGGCGTCACGCCAGAGCCCATCCATAATCTTGGGCCAGAAGCTCTGGAAACGCAGGTAGCTTGCGGCGTTTTGGCGTGCGTAGGTCCTGGCCTCGTCAATACCGTGGCGCCAAATGCGTAGGTATCCCTCGTGCTCGCGGGTAAAAATGCTGCGGACCATGGCAGTCTTACGCACGCGATCGTCAAGCTCGCGCGAAATCCACGGGCCCGGATAGGGCATGAGAGACGCGGCTGTAACGGGAATGAGCTCTTTCTGATGCGCGGCAAACGTTAGCTTGGCACGTTCGTAGTACCAACGGTACACGTCCTGCATAAAGCGCGGCGAGCGTTTCTCGGACTCGGGCGGTAGATGGCGTACGGTCCACTCGTTATCAAACCATACGTCGTAGCCAAATATGCGCATATTAAAGAGGTAGTCCAGGTCCTCGCCACGAGTGATAAACGGGTCAAATGCCACGCGGGTAAAGGCGCGGGCATGGAGGGCCATAAGGCCGCCGCACACATAGTTTGAACGCGAAATACGGGTGCCCGAGAGCGCCTTTTTCATCCAGCGATTGAACTCAATACGCTTGGTCCACCAACGGTGGCAGATGCCCACCTTGTCCGTGGGGGCCAGCGGCGATCCTTCTCGATCGTAAAAGTAGCCGCTCTTAACCAAGATTGGCAGGCCCTGACGCGTCTGCTGCCCCAACGCGTAAGTCGCGCGTTTCATAAAGTCGGCATCGATGACAGTCTCGTCGTCATCCAAAAAGATGACGGCATCGTGACCCAGCACGGCGGCACAGGCAAGTCCCATATTGCGGATGGCGCCATAGCCGCGCAGGCTCACGCATTCTCCCGAACCCTTGGGCGCAATCTGCGCTACGCGGTCGGCGATACGCGATGCCTGGGTATTGGTGACTACGGTAACTTTGAGCGTAGGGTGCGCGTCGACGATTTCGCGTACGCGCTTCGACACATCCGCCGTGGCCGAGATGGGACAGACCACCAAAAGGATGATTCGCGGAATATCGCGTACCTGCTCGAGCGAAGCAAGACAGCGATCGAGCTCGGGATTGGCGGCGTTGAGCTTCGTCGAGTGGTCATAGACACCGGGAGCGTTTGCATGGGCATCATCGCCCGCCCAATATGTTGGAATCACAACCGTGGCGTTCATGCCTTCCCTCCCTGCAACACAAAAACGAGGCGCCGCCAAACACAGGCGACGCCCCGCGACCTAGCTGATTCCATCATACCCACTTGGGCAAATCATTGCTCGCAAGTCGCAATGTTTATTGCGGATAACCCCAAAAGAGTACCGCGGACAGGCACAATATCCGCTCGCTCCTATGCGGCATGCTCTGCCGCTCGAGTCATGCGAGACAGGCGGGCCAGCAGCATAAAGCCAACGATCAGCAGCACAGCAATGGAAAGAACGCCCAGCGACGGGTTGCCGGTCAGCGAGGTGACGACCGACACCAGAAAGGTGCCCATAACGCTTGCATAGCGCCCAAAGATGTCAAAGAAGCCGTAGTACTCGTTGGACTTTTCCTTGGGGATGATGCGGCCAAAGTAGCTACGGCTGAGTGCCTGCACGCCACCCTGGAACAGGCCGACCATAATGGCAAGCACCCAGAATTCAAAGGCGGTCTTGAGGAAAAACGCGGCGAACAGCACAATGCCCATGTAGGCGGCGACCGCCACCAGGATCATGTTGAGCGTGCCCACGCGTCCGGCGAGCTTGCCGTAGATGATGGCGGACGGAAAGGCCACGAACTGTGTAACGAGCAGGGCCAGTACCAGCTGGGTCGAGTCGATGCCCAGAGCCGAACCGTAGCTGGTTGCCATGGAAATGACCGTGTGTACACCGTCGATGTAGAAGAAGAACGCGATCATGTAGACCAGCACGGTCTTGTTGTGGGCGATCTCGCGCATGGTGTGTACGACCTCGGAGAACACGCCGCCCACGATGTGGCCGATGGTGTCCTCGGGACCGCGCTCACGACCGTACTTTTGCTTATAGGTGCGAATGAGCGGCAGGGTAAAGATGAGCCACCAGGCACCAGTGATGACAAACGACAGACGCGTTGCCAGCATGGTGGGGACGCCAAGAGCGGGACCACCCATGATGAGCGCCAGGCAGATGATGAACGGCACGGTGGAACCGATGTAGCCCCAGGCATAGCCCGAGCTGGACACGGCGTCCATGCGCTCGTCAGTGGTAATGTCGGGCAGCATGGCGTCATAGAACGTCATAGAAGAGTTAAGGCCGATGGTGCACAGCACGTACACGGCCAAAAATGCCATGGCGGACATTGGGATAGCCTGCGCCAGGCAAAGCACCAAGCCCGTGAGGAAGAAGCCCAAGAAAAACTTGATCTTGTTGCCGGCGTAATCGGCAAGCGCGCCCAGAATGGGCATGAGCATGGCAATGACCAGCGAGGCAATCGTCTGCGCGCTACCCCAAGCGACCACCAGGTCGGCCGAGGAAGCACCGGTATTGATGGCGTTAAAGTAGATGGGCACCACCGAAGTGTTGAGCAACACGAGGGCCGAATTGCCCACATCGTACATAACCCAGTTACGCTCGAGCTTGGTGTATTTCATGGACAGGGACCCTTCGTGTTCGCCCGATATGCAGCTAGTTCATCGTACCCCAATTGTCCAGAACCGCCGGTAAGGATTCGGCAAAGGGGGCACGCACGGGCCCTATTCCTCGCGGTCGAACTCTTCGTCAGCGCCGAGCACGCGACCGCTGTAATTGACGTGGTTGGTCACGGCCTCCATATCGCCGGTCTCGATAAAGCGGGTGACCGTGCACTCGTAATCGACCAGCGCGCGGTCAAAGACCTCGGGGAAGCTCTCGTTCGAGACCTCATCGGTAAAGGGATTCTTCCACGTCAGATGGCCCAGATTGCCGGTGCGCTCGGGCGGCTCGGTCGTCACGCGGTGAGCAAGGCCATCGAGCAGGGAGTAGTCGTGCACCAAGCCCTCAACCAGCGAGATCGCGCGCGTCTTTGCGGAGCCGGCCGGCTCAATCGCGCGGTAAAGTCGCTGCATGTCGGCAACGGCGGCACCGTACTCCCCCGCTGGGATATCGATACCGTACACACGCCCGGCAACATAGCTCATCAGCACGCCGGCCACACGATTGATGCGGTCGGTGGTGACGATCTCGCCCGCCGGCGGATAGTCCTCGACCGTGGCCCCATCGCGCTTGAGCTGCAGCATCAACACGTCCAGGTCACTTTCGAGCACCGCATGGACCTGGCTGCCCGAATCCCCCAGCTCGGGATCGGACTCGACAATGCCAAACTGCTGCTCGTAGACAAAGGGGTGGGCATTACGGTCGAGCACGTAGTGCGACAGCAGGCCCAGCGCAAAGGCGCGGCCCAAGTTGGCATCGCGCGGGAGCAGATGGGACACGCCGTCGCGCAGGCACGAGAACTGGCGCGACATGCGCGAGCGATGCATGGCCTGCGCCAGCAGCGTGCAGTCGGAAACGCGCGGCGTCAGGATGTGGAAGAAAAACGGGTCGGGACCCTGGTTGCCCAGGATAAAGGCAATGCGTTCCTCGTCGGACGTAATGACGCCCTGCGGCAGACGATCGATGCTTTCCTCGCCAAACAGATGATGCGTAATAAGCGCAGGCATAATGATCCTTTCGATTTCATTCGATGTCACCCATTATGCCCACCGCGCGCCCATGCCAAACCTGCGTCGGCAAACGATGGCATGCGGACCGTCTACACAAGCCCCAGGCGCGCCTTAACCTCGGCAGCGCGACGACGGGACACGGGCACCGTCGAGGTTACGCGATCGAGCCTGAGTTCCATAAGACCCGTAGAACCGATCTCGACATTGTGCACGTCTTCCAAATTGACCAGATAGCTGCGGTGGACACGGATAAAGCCCTCGGAGGCCAGGCGCCGCTCGAGCGATGAAATCGACTCATTGATCAGATATGTTCCCTCGGCGCAGACGGCGTTGCAAAAATCGGCGCGCGCCTCAAAGTAGCAGACATCCGCCACGGGAATGAACACCTTTTTACCCCCACGATCCACCGTCAGGCGCAAAGGCTGGCGCGGAGCATGGACGACACGGCGAGCGCCCAGGGCGGTCTCGATCTTATCGAGCGCCTTTGACAGGCGAGCATCCTCGACCGGCTTTACGATGTAATCGACGGCATCGAGGTTATAGGCATCGGCCGCATACTCGGCAAATGCCGTCACAAACACCACGACCGGCGGTGTCTTTAAGTTCTGAAGCGTCTCGGCAAGCTCAATTCCCGAGCGACCGGGCATGGTAATGTCTAAAAACAGCACGTCGGGCTTGTTCGACAGAATCGATTCCACGGCTTCGGTGACATTGCCCGCCTCGGCAATCTGGCCCACACGCGCATCCTTTTCCAACAGATAACGTAGCTCAGCCCTAATTGGAGGCTCGTCATCAACCACCAAGATGTTCCAGCCTTCGGACATATGCGCTTCCCCTCTTTTTTCTCTCAATCCAACCGCGCGCTACACCGTTAGCGGCGCCGGCTCATGCGGCTCGCCGTTCAACTCAACGATGACCTGCGTTCCCACGCCCTCCTGGGACTTCACGCGCATGCCGGAATCTTCTCCGTAAAAGAAATGGATGCGCTGAAGCACGTTGAAGAGCGCCAGGCCGCAACCTCGCTTGACGGAGCCGTCGGCGGTAATGCTTTCGGGCTCCTCTCGGCGATGCTGCTCAAACAGATGCGCGCAGACTTCTTCGCTCATACCGATGCCGTCATCTTCGACGATGATCTCCAAGCCGTCATCGGTCTCAAAAGCCCTAACACGAATGGAAAGCGGCTCGGTCTCGCGCTGCGCATGCTTGATGCAGTTTTCGAGCAGCGGCTGCAAGATAAACGGCGGCACCAGGCTGTCGCGCACCTCAAAGTCGATGTCGACCGAAACGCGCAGACGGCCGTCGCCATACCGGGCCTGCATAAGATTGATATAACGGGTGCCCTGCTCCACCTCGTGCTCGAGCGTGGTGAGCGTATCGGAGTCAGAAAGCGTCTGACGATAGTAGTTGGAAAAGTCGATCAGCAGCGATCGCGCCTTGTCGGGCTCGGTTCGAACGAGCGAAACGATCGTGCTAATGGTATTGAATAGAAAATGCGGATCGACCTGCGACTGCAGAGCGCGGAGCTCAACGCGGGCCGTGAGCTCATCCTGGCGCTCGAGCTCAAAGCTGGCGAGCTGCGTGGAAATGAGATCGGCGAAACCCGAGGCAAGCGCCGTCTGGCGCATATCGATGCTGCTCAGGCGGGGGTAATACAGCTCGAGTGTGCCCACGCAATGACCACGCACGCTAAGCGGCGCGACAATACCGGCACGCAGACGGGGAAAATAGCCGCCCGTCTCATTGGAGGCATCACGCGAAAACACGCTCTGCTCGCCCGTCTCAATCACGTTGAGCGTGGTCTTGAGCACTACCGGGGTTCCGGCAGGGCACTTTGCCGAGTCCTCGCCCCAGCTTGCCAGCACCTGCCTGCCGTCAGTAAAGCAGATGGCAGAAGCGATGGTCTCGGACAGGATGATTTTAGAGGCACCCAGGGCCGCTTCGGGCGTAAGGCCGCGCGACGTGTAGGCAAATATTTTTGATGCGATGGCGAGCGTGCGGTCGGTTGCGCTCGATGTGAGGTCATCGGGGACCACAAAGACATACGAGAAGAAGAAGCACAGCATGACCAGGCCGGCAATAACGACAACGCCTGGAACGGGATTGGGATTATCGGTTAAATCCCAGATAAGCAGCAAGATAAGCGCCGGAACGACAACACCGAGTAGGATGGCCTGGACCACATGCTGGGCCGTACGAAAGACCTTGGTAGAGTTGTAACTCTTGCCCAGAATCAGCCTATTGAGATCCACCGTCATCCCCTCTTGTCCGTAGTACCGATAGCAATAAAGAGGGCCGCAAGCGACCCTCTCCATTGCATTATGCAATCAAAAACTGTGTTTTACATCCAGCCATCGACTAACGGTAGCTTAGGCGCTGTACTTGTTTGGCTCGCCGAAGGTGCCGGCCTCGACAATCCAGCCGTCCTTCATGATGACGTCCATGTTGTCGGTGTTGAGCACGTGGATGTCGGCGGCGACGTCACCGTTGACGACCAGCAGGTCGGCGCACTTGCCGGCCTCGATGGAACCGGTCTCGTCCTCGATGTGGCACATCTTGGCACCGTTGAGGGTGGCGCAGGTGATGGTCTCGACCGGGGTGAAGCCGATCTTGTCGACGAACTCGTACATCTCCTCGATGGAGCAGGTGCCGTACGGGGTGACGAAGGAGAAGGAGTCAGAGCCGATCGTCATGACGACGCCGCGCTTCTTGGCCTCGCGCAGGCAGTCATAGTTGCGCTGTAGCTCCTTCTCGACCAGGGTACCCTCGTACTTGTCGTGCAGCTCGGGGACGTAGACGGGAGGATAGGTGGCGTACCAGGTGGGCAGGAAGGCGATCGTCGGGGTGAAGAAGGTGCCCTGTTCGGCCATGAGGTCCATGGTGCGCTCATCGATATCGAAGCCGTGAATCAGCTGCTCGCAGCCAAAGCGAACGGAATCGTAGGCGGCGGCGTGGTTGTTGTAGCAGTGGCTCCACACGGGGATACCGACCATCTTGGCCTCTTCGACCACGGCCTGGATCTCCTCGGAGCAATAGTGCTGGTCGCGACCGGAGTCCCAGCGCCAGATGCCGCCACCGGTAGCCCAGATCTTGATGGCATCGGGGTTCTCGCGCAGGCGACGACGGACGGCCTTGCGCAGATCCCAAGGACCGTCGACCTGGTCGCCCCAGGGATGGGATTCCTTGTTGAGCTCCTGGGTGCAGTGGTGGGAGTCACCGTGACCGGCAACACGGCAGAAGCCGAGGCCGGTGGCCAGAACGCGCGGACCCTTAAAGACGCCCTTGTCGATGCAGTCGCGAATCTGGATACCAAAGCGGCCGATCTCGCAGACGGTAGTGAGGCCGTGGGTGAGGCAGTCGTAGGCCTGCTTGACGGCGACGGCCTGCTTCTCGAGGAGCGGCTGCATGACCCAATCGGTGTCATCGTCGGTCAGGTTGCCCGAGAAGTGCAGGTGGGTGTCGATCAGGCCGGGAAGGACAGTCTTGCCGGCGGCGTCGATAACCTCAACGCCCTCGGGAAGGTCCTGCATAACACCGGCGTACTCGATCTTGCCGTTGTCGTCGACGAGAACGAGGGAGTTCTCGACCGGCTCGGCACCGGTACCGTCGATGAGCTTGCCGCCAACGATTGCATACTTAGTGGACATGGTTCCTCCTTATGGATCCATATAGTGGGTGAGGCCGTGTTGGGTTAAGGCCTCACAAAGCTACCCAAGTGATGCCGGGTTCGGTACGCGGGAGAGAGGGCACCGCGCACCCAATCCGCCCCGGCTCGGCGTTACTTTTTACGGGAATTGGTGAAAGCCATGAGAGCCAGGCCAATAGCCAACCAGCCGATCACGATGCTCCACTCCACCATGTTGAGGGAGGCGGGAGAGAACGGAATCACGAGCAGGCCGATGATGATGGCGCAGGCAGCGACGGCGAGGCAGATGCCAAACTTGCCGCCGGGCACCTCGTAGGGACGAGGTAGGTCGGGCTCGGTGAAGCGCATGCGCAGGCAGGCAAGAGCGACCATGCCGCAAGAGAAGATGAAGGCGAGAGCCGACACATTGGTCAGAGGGATGAGCATGTTCTTGCCCAGGAACGGACCGACGACGGTGATGATGGCCAGAACGACGCAGGCGAGCTTGGGAGCGCCGGAATTGGGATCGACCTCGGCAAACTTCTCGGGCAGCTGGCCCTTGCGGCCCATGGCGAGCATAATGCGGCTCGTGGCGCCGTAGAAGGAGTTCATCGGGCCCATGGGTCCAAGCGTGGCGATGACGAGCATGGCCAGGTACAGGAGCATGTTGATGCCCTTAAGACAGGCAAGCGCGGGAACGGGGCTCTTAACAAACTCATGCCAGTCAAGGATAGTGCCGAACGAGTAAATGCAGACCATGTAGAAGCCGCCGGCGGCCAGCAGGGCCAGGGAGATGATCTTGCCGAACTTGTTCCAGTTAAGGCCCTCGGCTGCTTCCTCAGCCTGCTGAGGAATGGTGTCGAAACCGGCGTAGAAGAACGGGGTCAGAACCAGGACCGACACGATACCGGCGAACAGGCTGGTGCCCTCGGTGGCGGCCTTACCGCCGCCAGCACCGGCGACCTGGGAGAACACAGGCATGGCGTTGTTCGGCGAGCCGGTGAACAGCGAGACGCCCATGGCGAGTAGCATGCCGCAGAGCAGGGCCTTGGTCAGGAAGGCTTGGAGCTTGGCGGCCGAGCTGGCACCGCGGAAATTGAGGAAGATGACGTAGACTGCAAAGCCGAGCGCGATCAGCGTCGGGAACAGGTAAACGTCGGCGCCCAGGATGGTGTAGAGCTTGATGGCGCGCAGCCACTCAAGACCGGGCAGGCTACCGAACATCTCGGACACGAGAGTCGAAATGGCAATGGCCTCCCACGGGCACAGGATGCCGTTGCCCAGGGCCAGGAGCCAACCGGTGATGTAGCTCAGTGTACGGCCAAAGCTACGATCGACATACTCGACGATGCCGCCCGAGATGGGGATAGCAGCCGTAAGCTCACCGAAAACAGCTCCGACGGGCACGAGGAAGATTGCACCCAAGAGGAATGCAATCATAGCGGGAACGGGACCGCCGCCCACGACCATCCAGTCGCCGACCTGCAGAACCCAACCGGTACCGATGATGGCACCGAAACCGATGGTGAAGAAGTTCCAGAGCGAAAGCGTTTTCTTCATGCCGCCGGTATCCTCGACTGCAACTTCTGCGTTCTTGTCCGCCATTGTTCCCCTCCTTTCCTTTCTGACGCCCCTTGGCGTCACCCCTTGCACGGCCTGTTTTGCCGCGCACTTTTTATTTCATGGCTTTAAGATACGGCCTTGGCACAGCAACGCCACTCGTAGCTCGACCGAAGGCAGAACTGCAAAACGAGCGGCGCCGTTTTTGGGACGAACGGCGAGGGGCGCCACTCGGTGCGGGCGTCCGTTTTGATGACGCGACCCAATCGCTCGCGGAGGGCGTCGCTTTATGACGCCAGGCTCGCTCCCGTCCATGCCGCTTACCGAGGTTTTGGTGTATGTCCTCATTTGCTGCACGTCTTTTTTGTAGGATGGACGGGTTATACATGAGACGAGGCGGTGCAAATGGCATACGAATACAACGGCGGCGAACGACAGCGAAACGTTCGCCTTGCCGGGCGTACCACGCCAGCATCCAGGAGTGTTTCTGACAACGACGGGCCGCAGCGTCCGCAGGATCGCCCCTCGTCGTCTATGCCGCAGAATACCAGCACGCGTCAGGCGGGTCGCCCATGCTCGGGCACCCGTCAACGCCGGGCCGAAGTGCCTCGGCGGCAGAAAATCGATCGGCGAAAGTCTGACAATCACATCAGCCGTTTCTTTTCGAAGCCCCGCGGCGGACGCGGCGCAAAGCAGCCACGGCCGCTGGGACGCGGCCGGGCCGCCAATCCGCAGATTCATCGTCTCTGTCTTGCCCTGTGCTCCATCATGGCATGTCTGGCATTTGTGTATCTGGGGTCGTGTGCCTCGCATGGCTCTGCCGGCCTAGAGCCCACCGCCGAGGAAAAGCTCCTCAAAGCCCCAGTCGCACCCGGCTACTCGTTTGCTTTTTCGACCCAACGTTCGCAGTGGAGCGCCGGCACCATGCCGCATATCTACCAGATCGACCCCGCATGGTCGGAGCTGCCCTACGCCGGCGGAACTATCCGCCAAAACGGCTGCGGACCCACCTGCCTCACCATGATCTACATCTTTAAAACGGGGCGCACCGATATGACACCGGTCGATATGTGCGCCCTTTCCGAGGCGGGCAACTATGCCCCCACCGGTGCCACCGAGTGGTCGTTTATGACGAGCGGCGCCGCGCAGCTGGGGCTTAACGGGACGCAGCTCTACAACGACCGAGACTCGATGGCCCAGGTCTTGCGCTCGGGTGCTCCCGTAATCGCCGTCGTGCGTCCCGGCACGTTTACCAACGTGGGTCATTACATCGTGCTCTACGGCATTGACGACGCCGACCAAATCGGTGTCTACGATCCCAATTCGCCCAGCCGTAGCGCCCGCCGTTGGGGCATCGTAGAAGTCCTCAACGAAATCGAAGCCATGTGGGCCTACTACTAGTCATTGGGGACAGACTTAAATGGCCAATACTAGTCATTGGGGACAGACTTAAATGACCAGCCATTAAATGACTAGCCACTGGGGACGTCTTTGCAGACGACCGCTCGCGCTGCCGAAAAGGACTGTCCCAAGATGCCGGCAGAAAAGGAACGTCCCCAAGTGCCGGGTTTTCGCGGTCTTCAGCGCTTCTCATGAACAGTCACCTCAATAGCAAAAGCCCCGCAGTCGGAGCGGACTGCGGGGCTCATGAAGAGAGGCTAGTTTGTGGGCGCTTTGCCTGGCGCCCACAAGAGAGGCAACAGAGTAGAGACTACTCGTGGATGCGGGTACCGGAGAGGCCGGCCATGGTCTCGGCGGCCTTGTCCAGGGCGCCGATAATGCAGGTGCGGCCCTTGCGGGAACGGGCGAACTTGATGGCAGCACGGACCTTGGGCTCCATGGAACCCTTACCGAACTGGCCCTCGTCGGCCAGGCGCTCGGCCTCGTCGGCGGTGAGGTCCTCGAGCTCCTCCTGGTTGGGCTTGCCAAAGTTGATGGCGACATGCTCAACGGCGGTCAGCAGGAACAGAACGTCGGCGTCGCAGTCCTCGGCCAGCAGCTCGCCGCCCAGGTCCTTGTCGATGACGGCGGGAACGCCCTTGTAGCAACCCTTGTTCTCGTAGTCGCGGACGACGGGAATGCCGCCGCCACCGCAGGCGATGACGATGAACTCGTTGTCGAGCAGGTTGAGGATGGAGTCGGCCTCGACGATCTTCTTGGGATCGGGGGAGGCGACGACGCGGCGCCAGCCGCGGCCGGAATCCTCGACGAAGACCTTGGAGGGATCCTCGGCCATGAACTCCTTGGCCTGCTCCTCGGTGTAGAAGGGGCCGATCGGCTTGGTCGGGTTCTTGAACGCGGGATCGTCGGGATCGCACTCGATCTGGGTGACGACGGTGGCGGCGTGCCAACGCTTATAGCGCTTGTGCATCTCGCGGCCGATGCCCTGCTGCAGGTGATAACCAATGTAGCCCTGGGACATGGCGCCGCACTCGGGCAGCGGCATCTCGGGGGTGCCGATGGCGTCGTGGGCGGCGGCGAAGGCATTCTGGATCATGCCGACCTGCGGGCCGTTGCCGTGGGTGATGATGATCTCGTTACCCTGCTCGATGAGACCAAGGAGTGCGTGGGCAGTGTTGCTCACGGCCTCGATCTGCTCGACGGGGTTGTTGCCGAGGGCGTTGCCGCCAAGGGCGACGACAATACGATCGGGCTTGCCAAGAGGCTTAGACATTGCTGGAATCCTTTCTGTAAAAGGCCTACATCCCATTAATAACCCACGTCCGTGCAATACGCGAGTTTATTAAGGTTTATATTCTCTTTATCGCTCATTTTATTCATTTTGAAAACAGTTGAACGGTGAACGGTCGTTTTTACCCGTTCAGCGTAAAAATGCCCAGCTCAAGCATATCTAAGCTATTTACGTGCGACTTTATTTTGATAGAGCAGGGATTAGACCAGATTATGCAAACTATATCTTTGCTAAACACAAAACAGACAGCGCAATATCTTACTCACACTATACGAGATTCTATACATTTTTAAGACGAGTATGCAGCCCTGCAATAACATAGCGTTTTTCATCCAACTTAGGGAATAGACGAGCACCTTTACCGCGCGTCGGCCGGCAGCCGGCGAGCCGTCTCGTCGATTGCCGCTTCCAGAAATTCAAAAACTGATATTGCGCGCGCAATTACGGCATGGTACTTTAGCGAAGAACAGCGCGGGCTGGGGCGACAGAGATCTGTCGTGAAGTTTGGGTTCGGCGACCCCGCTGCTGTCTTCTCCTTATCCGCCAGCGAACCCCTTGAGCGACGGATTGAGGAGGTCCTTACTATGACAAAAATGCTCAAGATCACGCTGAATGGCGAGACGTTTCTCGCCGACATGCTCTGGGACAAGGCTCCCGAGGCGTGCAAGCTGTTCGAATCGTCCTGTCCGGTCGAGTCACGTATCTTTTCGGCCAAGATCTGCGATGCCGAGGTAACCTATCCCGTATCGGGCCCCATCGCCAATTACGAGCACATCGAGAACCCCGTCTTTCACGAGCCAGCGGGCGCCGTGAGCTGGTATGGCGGCTGGTCGTCAATTTGCATCTTCTTTGACGTGTGCGAGCCCTTTGGCACCTGCAACATGTTCGCCCGCATCTGCGAAGCCGACCGCGAGCGCTTTGCCGCCGCCTGCCGCAATGTCTGGGACAACCAGGGCATGTACATTAAAAACGAAATCGTCGAGATCGAAACGGAGGCCTAAAGATGATGGATATCAACACCCTGCTCGCACTCGACCTTGCCGAGTACACCACTGCACTTGAGGCCCTCGCCGACCAAATGATGCTCGAGGAACCCCGCGATATTGACTACATGCGCCGCCGCAAGCTCGACACAGGCCGCGAATTCGCCGTCTGGAACTTCACCGTCGGCTACTGTATGAACGCCGCCGATGCCCTCTCCCTCTTGCGTGCCCAGGCCAACGAAAACGCCAACGACGGCACCGCCGACCTCGCAACAATCAACAACAGTGCCGCGCGCCTGTGCGACTGGTTCTCGGGCGCCTTCGACGTCACCGGCAAAATGGACGACACGACGGCAATCCTCGCCCACAGCCGCGACCTCTACGCCCAGGTAGAGACTCACGAACAGTTCGCGGCCCTCACCCGCGCCACCGAGCGCTATCTGGTCCAGCTCCAATTTTGGGTCGACCGCCAGATTCCCTGGCCGGCTATTAGCGACCTCGTCCACGGCTACCGCCTACGCACAGAGAGCGGCGAGACAAGGTAAACCGACCAGGAAGGCCAACAAAGTCCCATCGCGGAACCAAAAGTAAGAATCAGAGGGCTGGAGACGCACACAGCAGCGTCTCCAGCCCCTTCGCAAAGTAGAGCGCTGTTTCAGTGGCTTTGAGACCTTATCGGACCTTTGCTATCTTCCAATTTTTGTATATTTACGCACGCTATTATCCGCAAATTTTTGTATTATTTTAGGCAATTCTATCTGCCAATTTTTGTCATTTGGGGGTTTTATGCTACGCCGTAAGGTCACTGATAAGCTTTTGAGCTGGAAGAATACCTCCAATAAGGCATTACTTGTTACTGGTGCGCGTCAGATCGGCAAGAGCTATGCGATTCGCGCGTTCGGAAAAAGCAACTACGCTTCGTATTTTGAGGTCAATTTACTACTCAATGTCGAGGCAAAGAATGTGCTTATTGGCGCAAAGAACTCCGTTGACTTTATCAACCGCGTAGCCCTTCTTGCGAATGCGCCGCTTGTTGAGGGGGACACGCTTGTCTTTGTCGATGAGATTCAGGAGTATCCGCAGATCGTTACACTGATGAAGGCGTTGGTCGAGGATGGGCGCTTTAGCTATGTCTTCTCGGGGTCTATGCTTGGGACTGAGTTTAAGGGGATCTCTTCTTTTCCGGTGGGGTATGTCGAGCACATTGTTATGCGCCCAATGGATTTTGAAGAGTTTTGTTGGGCAAACAGCGTCAGCGAGAATGTGCTTGCCGGTATTCGCAGCTGCCTTGTCGAGAAGCATCCTGTCGAAAACTATATTCATGAGGCGATGCTCAAAAACTATAGAGCATATATCATTTGCGGCGGCATGCCGGAGGTCGTTCAGAACTATATTGATTCGGGTTATTCGCTCGTGAGCACACGTGAGCTTCAAACTCAGCTGGTCGATCAGTACAAAAGCGATATCTCAAAATATGCATCGACTCGAGCGTTTAACGTTCGGTCGATTTTTGAGCAAATTCCCGTTCAGCTTGAGGCGGAGTCCCATCGCTTTGTTGTTTCGTCTCTGGGTGAGGGAGCTCGCCTTAAAAAATATGAGCAGGATTTCCTGTGGCTTGTTAACGCAGGTGTTGGATTGATGGTCGCCAGGGTGACGGAGCCACGGAGTCCTCTCAAGAGGACGGAGAAAACGACAGCCTTCAAACTATACGAGTCTGATACAGGCATGCTCGCATCGCGATACCCCGGTAGCACTGCACGCGCTGTCTATCTTGATATGAAAACTCCCAACCTTGGTGGTCTCTATGAGAACGTGGTCGCGCAGGAACTCGTTGCCCTCGGGGCGGATGCATGGTACTACCAAACGTGTGAGGTCGGTGAAGTTGACTTTGTGATCGAAGGCGCCCACGGGCATGTTGTCCCAATCGAGGTCAAATCGGGCAAGAAAGTTCGAGCGCATGCGGCCCTCGATCGTCTGATGAGTGCAGGCGAGTACAAAATTCCCGAGGCCGTTGTACTGAGCCACGAGAATCTCAGCAAAGAGGGCAAGGTTCTGTACGTTCCAATCTACATGACGTTTTGTCTCGATGAGTTTATGGAAAAGGATGACCCCAATAACGATTTCTCGTTCGCACCCATATCTCTCTAGCCATTTGAATCCGCAATCCAGCCCCGCCCACGCATCAATGCATTTCCCAAGGTGCTGCGCGTTTCGCGGCAAAGCCGCGAAAAAGCAAAGGGATAAGAAGCGGCAACAGCCAAATCCTCCATCCATCCCCAAAGTAGCGCGACTTTCGCGGCAAAGCCGCGAAACAGCGAAAGGGGCAAAAGGCCCCCTCAGCCACGTCCTTCATTCAGCCCCACAATCCGAGGACGTAGTCGTAGCAGGATCTGAGGGCTAACCTTCGCGGACATTCCGCAGGACGAAAGAACCCCCGCCGCACGTAGTGCGCAGCGGGGGTTCTTTCATGTCCGAGGACGTCCGCGAAGGTTAGCCCTCAGATCCTGCGGTGGGAGACCTAGGCCTCGTTGTACACCGTCTTAAGCTTCAGCAGGTGAGCGTAGCGGTCCATAGCGGCCTGCTCGTTCTCCTTGAAGAGCTCCTCGGCGCGCTCGGGGAAGGAGCGCGTCAGCGAAGCGTAACGGGCCTCGTTCATCAGGAACTCCTGATAGCCGCCCGCGGGCTCCTTGGAATCGAGCGAGAACTTCTTGCCGGCAGCAGCCTCGGGGTTGAAGCGGAAGAGGTTCCAGTAACCGCACTCGACAGCCTTCTTCATCTCGGCCTGGCAGTTCTGCATGCCGCCCTTCTTGATGGAGTGCATCTCGCAGGGGCTGTAGCCGATGATGAGGGACGGGCCGTCGTAGGCCTCGGCCTCGTGGATGGCCTTGAGAGTCTGAGCCGGGTTGGCGCCCATGGCGACCTGCGCCACGTAGACGTAACCATAGCTCATAGCGATCTCGGCCAGAGACTTCTTCTTGGTCACCTTGCCGGCAGCGGCGAACTGAGCAACCTGGCCCAGGTTCGAAGCCTTGGAGGCCTGTCCGCCGGTGTTGGAGTAGACCTCGGTGTCGAAGACGAAGACGTTGACGTTGTGGCCAGAAGCCAGGACGTGGTCCAGACCACCGAAGCCGATGTCGTAGGCCCAACCGTCGCCACCGAAGATCCAGAAGGACTTCTTGGTGAGGTAAGCCTTGTCGGCGAGGATCGCCTTGGAAGCGTCGCAGCCGCACTTCTCGAGCTCGGCAACGTAGGCGGCAGCAGCAGTCTTGGAGGCCTCGGCGTCGTTGACGGAGTCGATCCAAGCCTGACCGGCGGCCTTGAGCTCGTCGGACGGACCATCGGCAGCGATGAGCTCCTGGGTGGCGGCGATCAGCTTATTCTGGACGGCCTCGTAACCGATGGCCATGCCCAGACCGTGCTCAGCATTGTCCTCGAACAGGGAGTTGTTCCACGCCGGGCCGTGACCGTCCTTGTCCTTGCAGTAAGGAGCGGTGGCAGCGGGGTTGCCCCAAATGGAGGAGCAGCCGGTGGCGTTGGAGATGAACATGCGGTCGCCGGCGACCTGGGTCACCAGACGTGCATAAGCGGTCTCGGCGCAGCCGGCGCAGGAGCCGGAGAACTCCAGGTAGGGCTGCTTAAACTGGCTGCCCTTGACGTTGGCCGCGATGAGCTCCTTCTTCTCGGAGACGTTCTTGACCATGTAGTCCCAAACGGGCTGCTGATCCATCTCCTGCTCGGCGGGAGCCATCTCGAGGGCGCCCTTGGGGCAGACCTTGACGCAGTTGGTGCAGCCCATGCAGTCGAGCGGGGACACAGCCATGGTGAACTTCATGCCCTTGGCCTTGGGACCCATGGCGTCGAGCGTACGGGTAGCCTCGGGCGCGGCGGCAGCCTCGTCCTCGGTCATCGCGAACGGACGGATGGTAGCATGCGGGCACACATAGGCGCACTGGTTGCACTGGATGCACTTGGTCTCGTCCCAGTGAGGAACGACCACGGCGACGCCGCGCTTCTCGTATGCGGAGGCGCCCAGCTCAAACTGACCGTCGGCACAATCGACAAAGGCAGAAACGGGCAGGCTGTCGCCATCCATGCGATCGATGGGCTCGAGCAGGTTCTTGACCTGCTGGGCGATAGCGGACTTGGTCTCCTCGGAAAGCTCGACAGGAGCGGCGTCCTCGGCGGTAGCCCAGTCGGCCGGAACCTCGAACTTACGGAAGGCGGTAGCGCCGGCATCGATGGCCTTGTGGTTGGCGTCGACGATGGCCTGGCCCTTCTTCATGTAGGACTTGGTAGCCGCGTCCTTCATGTACTGCAGGGCGTCCTCGGCGGGCAGGACCTTGGCCAGCGCGAAGAAGGCGGACTGGAGCACCGTGTTGGTGCGCTTGCCCATGCCGACCTTGGCGGCCAGGTCGATAGCGTCGATCAGGTAGACGTTGACGTTGTTGTTCGCGATGTAGCGCTTGGCCACGGCGGGCATGTGCTCGGCGAACTCCTCGTCGCTCCACTGGCAGTTGACCAGGAAGGTGCCGCCAGGCTTGACGTCGCGGACCATCTTGAAGCCCTTGACGATGTAGCTGGGGTTGTGGCAAGCGACAAAGTCGGCCTTGGTCACGTAGTACGGCGAGCGGATCGGGGAATCACCAAAGCGCAGGTGCGAGACGGTAACGCCGCCGGTCTTCTTGGAGTCGTACTGGAAGTAGGCCTGAACGTACTTGTCGGTGTGGTCGCCGATGATCTTAATCGAGTTCTTGTTGGCGCCGACGGTACCGTCGCCACCCAGACCCCAGAACTTGCACTCGATGGTGCCGGGAGCTGCGGTGTTGGGCGCATCCTCGGCCTCGGGCAGGCTCAGGTTGGTCACGTCATCGACAATGCCGATGGTGAACTCGCGCTTGGGCTCGTCCTTCTTGAGCTCCTCGAAGACGGCAAACGCGGACGCGGGAGGCGTGTCCTTGCTGCCCAGGCCGTAACGGCCGCCGACGACCTTGATACCCGTCTTGCCGGCCTCGTAGAGAGCGGAGACGACATCCTGGTAGAGCGGCTCGCCGATGGAACCCGGCTCCTTGGTGCGGTCCATGACGGCGATCTTCTGGACGGTCTCGGGGAGAACGTCCACGAAGTGCTTGATGGAGAACGGACGGAACAGGCGAACCTTGACCAGGCCGACCTTCTCACCGTGAGCGTTGAGGTAGTCGATGACTTCCTCGAGCACGTCGCAGAAGGAGCCCATGCACACGACGACGCGATCGGCATCGGGAGCGCCGTAGTAGTTGAACAGGCCGTAATCGGTGCCGAGCTTCTCGTTGATCTTCTTCATGTAGCCCTCGACGACGGCAGGGAGCTCGTCGTAGACCTTGTTGCAGGCCTCGCGGTTCTGGAAGAAGATGTCGCCGTTCTCATGGCTGCCGCGGGTGTGCGGGTGCTCAGGGTTGAGCGCGTGGTCGCGGAAAGCCTGGACGGCGTCCATGTCGCACATCTCGGCAAGATCCTTGTAGTCCCACATGGCGACCTTCTGGATCTCGTGGCTGGTGCGGAAGCCGTCGAAGAAGTTGAGGAACGGGGTCTTACCCTCGATGGCGGCAAGGTGAGCCACCGGCGAGAGGTCCATGACCTCCTGGACGTTGCCCTCGGCGAGCATGGCGAAACCGGTCTGGCGGCAGGCCATGACGTCGGAGTGATCGCCAAAGATGTTCAGGGCGTGGGAAGCGACGCAACGCGCGGAGACGTGGAAGACGCCCGGGAGCTGCTCGCCCGCGATCTTGTACATGTTCGGGATCATCAGGAGCAGGCCCTGAGAAGCCGTGTAGGTGGTGGTCAGAGCACCGGCGCCCAGCGAACCGTGAACGGTACCGGCTGCACCCGCCTCGGACTCCATCTCGACGACCTTGACCGGGGTGCCAAAGATGTTCTTGCGACCCTGGGCCGCCCACTGGTCGACATGGTCGGCCATCGGGCTGGACGGCGTAATGGGATAAATTCCCGCTACCTCGGTGTACGCATACGAAACATATGCGGCCGCCTCGTTGCCGTCCATAGACTTAAACTTACGCGCCATATACCCCTCTCCTCTCATATAGGTATACAGGCCCCGGCGATTACCGGGATGTTGGCGTGATGGGATTTTCGCTGTTGCTTCCAGTCATCTGACAGGCGGACTCAGCAGCAGGTACATGGCGTGGAGAGAAGGCATGCCGAGGCGAGGAGGGCTGCACGCGCCCCACAGGCCCAGCTACCCGTCTTGCACATGATCGAGCGCCGCAAAGGCCGCATGCCGGATGCTCCCGGGCACGCCCCGGTGATGGGAAGCGCCCGCAACGGAAATCCGCATGCGGGTTTATTGTACCCCGCCGTCAAGTGTAATTTCGACAAATATAGGCGGGCGGTAAAGGTTTACCCCGAGCGACCATCAAGGGCAAAAATTATCCTTCCGTCACCGAGGGACCAAATGGCAGTTGCGGTGAAATAGGGACTGTTTTTGCCGGCCGCAGTCTTAAACAGTCCCTATTTCACCGCAACTTATTTAGGAGATGAGTCAGAGGGCGCCGAGGAGGATGGCGTAGGTTGTGGATTCTCCGAGCCTGAGCTCGTCACCGGGGTTGAGCTGAGCGGAGCGGCCGGGCTCGACCTGGGTGCAGACGTTCGTCGCGCCGTTTACCACCACAGTTCCGTTGGTGGACGACAGGTCCTCGACGTACCAGACATTTTGGTCATCGCACCACACGTGGGCATGGCGAGCCGAAACGTCATCGCCCACATCGGTGATATCGCCCTCCCCCGTCGCCAGCGCACCGATCTCGACGCCCTCCTCACTCGGCTGAATCCAGCGCGGGGTGCTCACCACGTAGCCGTTTTGCACGCGCAGCAGTCCCAACGGGTGCGCAGGCGCCGCCTCGCGCTCGCCCGTGACCGTCGAGGTGCTCAGCGAGCGCGGCGTCGACGTGGCTCCGCCACAGGTCGCATGAGCGTAGTCGAGGGCATAGGTCACCGACGAGCGGACATCTGCCGAGCAGCCCACGGCGACAAACAGCACCAGGATGGCCTCGGCGCGCTCGGCGGGCATGAGCTCAGCCGCCTGCGACAGGCGCTCGAGCGCATTGCGATAGAGATTCGTGTCCTGATGGCATTCCTCGAGTGCCCGCACCATGGGCTCGCCAGCGGGGCCGCACACCATGTTGGTCACGGCCGCGGCGTCCATGGGATTGCGGCGGCGCAGGGCCAGCTGCGACATAATGCGCGCGGCCGAGGTACCGTAATCGGCAAAATAACGTTCCTGCAGCGTGCCAACCGGCGCGCGCACGATAAAGCGCGAAACCCAAGAGCGATCGGCAGCACGGCTCTGCGGACTACGGCCGTCGACGAGCGGGCGGCTCGAGAGCACCAGGCCGCACAGTTCGATATGGCTCAGGTGCGCTGCGCGCTTAAAGATGTCAAACATTGCCCCGCACGGGGTGAGCTCAGCTTGAGAAGCCATGGCTTAGCCCTCCTTGGTCGCAGAGATAGTGTCGGATGCTTCGGCCGGCCCGCCAAAGGCGCGAGCAGCCGCGGCTCCGCCGGCAAGCGGCGTCGCCATGGAAATTTTCGCACGTCGCGCTGACACGACGGGAAGCTCGAAGGCAAACCCCATCGCCAGCAAAAACCACGTGAGCGCATAGGTTGCAATTAAGGCGGCAACGAAGCCGCTCGCTACGGCGCGCTGGGAAAACACGGTGCATGCAACCGCGATCAGCACCGGAACCTCGCAGGCAGAAAGCGCCAGTACGCCATGCAGGAACCCCGTGCGACGATCGTGTGCCATGGCGCCGGCAGCGATGCCCACCATGCCCGGCGGTGCCAACGCCAGTGCGGCGATAATGGCCGGCAGCTTCCCGGACCACATAAGCGGTCCCACGACGAGCGTCACATGGGCGCCCGACGCCAACAGCGCAGCTGATACCACGACCACAGCCCAAAGCACGCCGCATACCGCCGTCGCACCAACCATCGCCGCACGCCGGGCCGTGTGCCCCGATACCTCCATCGGGCACGGCAAGAGCGGCTCGGCGCGAAGCGAGCGGGCGACATTTTGCGCATAGTGGTCGCAAAATGCCGAGAGCGCCGCCTCCACCGCAGCCGGCTCGGGACGATCTTCCTGATGGCAGGACAGGCAGGCCATGACCACGTCGAACAACTGGGCATCGACAAACGCCAGCGCATCGCGCAGATCCTCGGAATTTGGATCGAGTCCCAGCTGCTGAGCCTGTTCGGCCGCGGCAAGTGCCACATCGGGCTCGCGTCGCAGCAGTTGCGTCAAGTCGCAGCCGGGCGCGTGGGCGCCAACGGGATAATCGGGCAGCGTATCCATCTTGAGGCGATAAGGGCTGGCGATATCGCACGTCTTTTTGCGCGAGCCCGAAGTACCCGACGCACCCGGCGCTACTTCGTACGGCGCGACACCGGCGATGAGCTCGTAGACCGTACTCGCCGCTGCATAGACATCGATTGCCGGCGACATGCGAAGCATGCGCAGGTCGGGAATATCGTCGGTGAGCATCTCGGGCGGGGCGTAGGCCACCGTCGCGCGGCGCAGCGTGGCATAGCGCTCGGTAAACGACGCCTTGCCGCCGGTGCCGGCCACCGCAGAGGCGGGCTCGAGCGCCAGCGAAGAGCCAAAGTCGATCAAGCACAGGTCGAAGGTGCCTTCGGCAAGCTGTCGGTCGAGCGGCAGGCGCGCCGTGCGCACCATAATATTAGCGGGCGAGATATCGCGATGGACGAACCCCTCGCCTACCAAGCTCATGCGGCAGAGCAGATCGAACAGGTCGCGACCCAGGCGCGCCGCCAGGAGCGGCGACAGACGCCCGGCATCGTCCACGGCAAGGCGCGAGCGCAGGCGGGCGAGCGTCTCGCCCTCGACCCACTCCATGACAATCGCGGGCACGCCGTCAACCTCGCCCCATCCATACAGGCGGGGAAAGCCTCTAAGGCCCGAAAGGGCGCGATGGCATTCGTATTCCTCGCGAAACGCCGCCTTGAACTTGGTGACCAGCGCCTCGTGGGCGACATCGTCATCAAATTCGTCGCGCGTTGGCAAGATGAGCTGCTTGAGTGCCACGGCCTCGCCCTGCGCGTTGACGGCACGCGTCACACGGCCGATACCGCCGCGGCGCATGGTGGCGTCATCGGCAAACAGCATCGTAAAACGGCGCAGGTAGGCGGGAAGCTCGTCCGGGCCCAGCGCAATGGCGGGCTCAAACCCTCCAACGCGCGCCAGGCGCAGGCCCACCATAGGGTCACGGCTGAGCGACTGGGTTGCCACAGAAGCAAGGCTATTCGTCATAGGGCGATCGCCGCCACTTTGGTATTGAAGTTGTTGAGCGCGACGTCGTCATCGCCATAATGCCCCACCCATTGGCACAGATTGGTGTAGCAACCCCATAGGTTGGCGTATTGCTGATACCACTTTGACTTGGGAGAAAACGTTTGCCGGCCAAACTCGGCACGGATGACAAACATATCGTTGGTCAGGCTATCGCACGGTCCGGTATCGCCCGTAGCGTTATAGGTCGAAACCACGCTGTTGGCGCGGGCGACATAGCCATCGAGCATGTTGTATTTGGTCACGAGCCAGCTGTGAATACTCTCCTCCTCGGCAGCCGAGAGACCACCCGAGCCCGTGTCGCCGCCGGCACCGCCGTCCGTCGAGCCATCACTCGAAGATCCACCGCCAGAGGCGGAGCCCGAACCGGAACCGCCGCCCGACGAATCGGAGCTGGAGCCAGACGAACCCGAACCGCCGGGCTGGCCTGCCTGTTGGGCGTCCTGCCCCTTCTGCTGCTCGGCCTTATTGACGACAGAAGCCACACTGTTGTTGGAAAGCTTCGTAATGACCTTGGTGTTGGTGAGCACGATGGTCTTGCCGTTTGCCAGCGTAACCTCGTTGTCCGATGTTTCTGGACTGTCCGCATCGTCGCCACCGAACACAACATGCGAGACCACGCTCGCCCACGCATATCCGGTTGTCGTTCCCAAGTCGCTTTTGGCCTTGCGCCCAATATGCAGCTCGCGCTCAGCATGCGCCTGTACCATGGACGGCACCGTCATGCCATAAGCCGAAACACCGGCTATGACCAGCACGAGCGAGCAAGACAGCAGCACGTACGCCCGAGGCGCCAGGCCCAGCCGGCGTCGAATGCGCACCGCGGCGCCATGCTTTGTCTGAGTGCTAGCGGGCCGCATGCGTTCTCCTCCAACAAAAACACGCCGCTTAAAAGCGGCGCATTCTTTCATATCCACATTTGAGTGTATCAGCGAACCCAAAAGGTTGTGCAACGAATGGGCAAATACGAGGTGCGAGTGGACCCATCCACGCGATAAGCGGATGAAAAGCAGGTTTGTTGTACAACAAATGCATGAACGCGTGCCCAATTATGAGCGCCCCGTGCGGCAGGCCGACGGGACATGCCGCGGAGCTGACGCCGCCTAGATCGCACGACGGGCCTCGATAGCACGGCCGAGCGTAAGCTCGTCAGCATACTCCAGGTCGCCTCCCACGGGCAGGCCGCTCGCCAGACGCGACACCTCGACGCCCAGAGGCTTGATGGTGCGGGCAAGGTAGCTCGCCGTGGTCTCGCCCTCAATGTTGGGGTTGGTGGCGATAATGACCTCGTGGATGTCCTCGTGGCCCAAGCGCGCCAGCAACTCGCGGATGTGCAGCTGCTCGGGGCCGATCTTGTCCATGGGGCTGATCACGCCGCCCAGCACGTGGTAGAGGCCGTGGTAGCTGCCCGTGCGCTCAATCGCCTGGACATCGCGCGGCTCACCCACCACGCAGATGCGGGTGGTGTCGCGCATCGAGTCTTGGCAGATGGAGCACTCGTCAGCGGTGGCGTAATTAAAGCAGCGGCTGCAAAAATGCACTTCCTGCTTAACCTCTAGAATGGCCTCGGCCAGGCGGCGCGCCTCCTCGGCGTCGGCCTCGAGCAGGTAGTAGGCGATGCGCTGGGCCGATTTGGGGCCAATGCCCGGCAGACGGCCCAGCTCATCGAGCAGTTTTTGCAGACTATGGTTGGCACTCATATATGTGCGCGTCTTAGAACGGCATGCCCGGGATGTTGAGGCCGCCGGCGATGGCGCCCATCTGCTTGTTGGCGAGCTCGTTGACGCCGCGGACGGCCTCGTTGACGGCAGCCATAATCATGTCCTGCAGCATATCGACGTCCTCGGGATCGAGCGCATCGGGGTCGATGGTGAGGTTGACGAGCTCCATCTCGCCGTTAACGGTCACCTTGACCATGCCGCCGCCGGCAGAAGCGTCGACGGTCTGGGACTTGAGGTTCTCCTGCGCGGCGGCAAGCTGCTCCTGCATCTTGCGGGCCTGCTTCATCATCTGCTGCATGTTCATACCGGCCATGATGGCTCCTTTACGTGTGGTCGCGCGACAAGCTGCAAGGGCAGCCGGGCACGGCGGGACTTTCAAACTCAAAAATCGTACCACGGCGCGGGGCAAACGAGCGGGGCGGTCGCGCTAACTCAGTCGATGTACATGTCCTCTAGCGTGACGCGCCGCCCAAGACTATGCAAGGTCGAATTATGCAAGGTCTCACAACTCGGCGTATATACCCGCCCGCATAGTTACTCCACCGGCTTGAAGATGGTGGACTGGCCAAAGACACTACGTATGAGGGCTTTGGCCTCGTCCTCGGTCTGCGGGATGCCCGGGGCTGCGCCCTGGTGACCGAAAGGACTGCCGGCACCGGGGTTGGACTCCCAAGGGGCAGCGAGGGCGTCGTCACTTGCAGGAGCGGACGTCGCAGCTGCGGGAGCTGCGGCCGAGGCGGCAGGGCTGGGCGCAGGCGCCGCGGCAGGCATGTCGAACGGAGGAAGATCTTCCCCGCTCGCATCGCCGGCGAAGCCGCCGACCATGGCGTCGTCGTAGGGTACCTGCTCGGATTCCCATGGCGCAGCCTGTACAGACGGCTGAATCTTGGGAGCAGACGCGCGCTCGGACACTCGGGGCGCGGGCTCGGTCGGGAGCTTGCCCGTGGCAGGAGCACCGGCAGGGTTGTCGGAGCGCAGCCAAGGGGCCTTGGCCAGGTCGGATGACTTTGGTGCAGGCGCGGCAGCGGGCTTGGACGCGGGAATCGGAGCAGCCGGTTTGGGCACGGCGGGTTCAGTCACCGACGGGATCGGTGCCGCTACCGGTGCCGCTTGCTGCTGCGTCGCGCTGGCGCTCAAGGATGCAGGGGCCGCCGAGGACACGGGTTGCGGGTCCGCAGATGCCGCAGCCCGTGCAGATGGAGAATGCTCCTCATGTTGAGGAGCCGGCCTGACACCCCCATCCAGGACATAGTCGACGGTGCGACGACCGAAGACCGCACTGACTGTCGGCAAAAACACCGCCTGTGTATCAGCACGCCCGAGCATCTTGATAGCAAATGCCGTAGGGAACGAGACGGTGAGCTTGGAGCCGTCGTCTGCCGTAGCGCGAGCGTTCAACAGGAGTGCCGCATAAGAAGGTTGTTGGGCCTTGACGCGCTCGACGACCTCGACCCATTTGCGCTGGAGCTCGCCGGCATCCTCGACCGCAGGGGTCTCGGCGGCGCCGGCGGCAGCAACCTGAGCGGCAGTGTTGGGCTGGGGCTTAGGCGCCGGAGCGGTGATAGGCGCGGGGGCCGCAACGGGCTGAGGCGTCGGAGCTGGCGCAGGCCGAGGCGCAGGCGCCGCAGGCTTGGAAGCTGACACGGACGCAGGCTGGGCCGCCGGAGCGGCAGCGCCGCGGTCCCAGGGCATGCCGCCCTGGTGCGCAGACGCAGCGGCGGGAGCGGCAGATGCCGTCGGAGCGGCAGCTCGGGCACCCGAGATCAGCGTCGGTTGTTGTGTCGCCACAGGTGCAGCTGCGACAGCCGCAGGCGCAGCACTAGCAGCAGCCACGCTCGCCGGCACCGCGGCGTTGGCGACCATGGCCTCCAAGCGTGCCACGCGCTCGGCCAGGGCCTCAATGGTCAGATCGGCCTCGGGACGTGCCAGGCGCGTGCAGGCGATCTCGAGCACCAGGCGCACGTCGCTCGCACCCCTCATCTCCAACGCGGCATCGTCGAGCACTGTCAGCACGCGGGCCAGACGGTCGGCCGGATGCCCGCCAAAGGCAGCGGCCTCGGCAGCAAGCGCCTCGGCCTGCTCGGCCCCGCCCTCAAACAGCTCGGCACGGGTACCGGCAACGCAGGCCACATACACGTCGCGCACGTGCGCCACCAGGTCGCGCGTCAGCTCAAGCAGGTCATTGCCCTCCTCGACCTGTGCGCGAATGAGCCCATAGAGTTCAGCAATATCACGCTCGGCGATGGCACGGGCAAACTCGCCCAGGATCTGGTCCGAAACCTCGCCCAAAAGCGAGCGGGCATCGTCCGCATGCACGGCGCCGTTGCCAAAAACGCTCAGCTGCTCCAGCGTGGAAAGCGCGTCGCGCATGCCGCCCTTGGCATGGCGCGCCACGATGGCCAGCGCCTCGTCGTCGTAATCGAAGCCCTCCTGCTCGCACACGTAGGACAGACGATGCTCGATATCCACGTTGCCGATGCGGTGGAAATCGAAGCGCTGGCAGCGCGAGAGGATGGTCTCCAGAATCTTTTGCGGATCGGTGGTGCACAACACAAAGATCACGTGCGCCGGCGGCTCCTCGAGCGTCTTGAGCAGCGCGTTAAACGCCGCCGTCGTGAGCATATGGACCTCGTCGATGATATAGATCTTGTACTTGCCACGCACCGGGGCAAAGTTAACGGAGTTGATGATCTCCTCGCGCACATTGTCCACGCCCGTACGGCTTGCGGCATCGAGCTCGTAGACATCGGGGTGGTTGCCCTCGGCGATGAGCTCGCACTCTTCGCAAGTGCCATCGGGCATGCAGCCGCTTGCGCCCTCGGCGCGCGCCGCCTCGGCATTGCGGCATAGCAGCGCCTTGGCCAGAATGCGCGCCATGGTGGTCTTGCCCGTGCCGCGCGGTCCGCAGAACAGGTACGCGTGGGACAGGCGTCCCTCGGTGATGGCGTGCTCGAGCGTCGAGACGATATGCTGCTGGCCCACCACGGAGTCGAAGGTGAGCGGGCGATACTTTCGGTACAACGATTCCATGGGTGCTCCCCCGGGTATACTGAGTTTTGTTGCCGCGACGGCCATGCGGTCGCACGGCATACTGCACTCATAATAACCCGTACGGCGAGCCCGCCGCGATAGGAGTCCAAAGAGCATGGCAGACGCAGAGAGCAACCTCGTTCCCTCCGAAGCAGCCGACCAGGTCGAGGTCGCGCTCGAGAAACAGGCAGCAGCCGACGACGGCATCCTGTACCTCAACGAGTATCAGTACGAAAACGACCTCGTCACCGACTTCGCCCGCTTGGTCGCCTCGCCCAGGCGTCGCGGCTCGCTGTATGTCGCCGCGGCAATTGCCGCGCTGCTCGGCATCGGCATGTTGGTGGCCGGCGGCAACTGGATCAAGTTTGGCGTCGTCCTGATCGTGTTCGGCGCCTTTTTGGCCTGGTGGAGCAAAAACCTGCACCACACGCTCGCCCGCGACTTTATCGACGCCGTCGAGGCCGACAAGTCCATGGGTGGCCGCTATCGCCGCGTCGCCGCCAACGAGGACGGCTTGATGGTTTGGGGCAAGAGCGGCAAGTCGCAGTTCTTCCCGTTTGAGAAGCTCGACCATGTACTCGACGGCGAGCGCATCTTTGTTGCCATGTTCGCAGACCAGGGCGTGACGATCCCCAAGGACACCTTTGTTCGCGGCGACGCCGAGCAGTTTGGCTCCTTCCTTAAGGCGCGCATCAACAAAAAGCTCCGCATCGAAACCAAGAAGAAGAAAATGAAGGCCGAGAAGGCTGCAGCCGAGGCCAAGCAGGGAGACAAGGCAGACAAGCCCCAGGACAACAAGGGCAAGCAGTGCAAGCAGAAGAAGGGCAAGAAGAAGCGCTAAGGCCAAGTCAGACAGGCAGCCTCGCATCCCGCTATCCTCCCCATGCACCAGAGCGTGCTACACTAGCAGCATCTATGCCACCGCGAATGGCTCGGCCCCGCGCCCGCCGCTCGCAAACGAACTTTAAACGCACGAGGGTTGGCCATGCCGCTTTTCTCGCAACATACCGCCCGGTTCTCGCCGGACGTCCCTTTGGAGGGCACCAGCTCTCGCGAGCTGCTCAAGCGGTACCAGCCGCTCGAGACGCTTGCGACCGGCGGTTTTGGCTCCATCGAGATTTGCCGCGACACGCACCTGCGTCGTCGCGTGGCCATTAAGCGCATCCCTCTTATCAACGGCTCCGGCATGCCCGCCAGCGACATCATGGATGTACTGCGCGAGGCGCATACCGCCGCCATGCTTCAACATCCCAATATCGTGCAGGTTATCGACTTTACGCATGACACCGCCTATGCCTACCTGGTCATGGAGTATGTCGACGGCATGTCGCTGGCCGAGTTTTTGCATCGCGTGGACGGCCACTCGCTCACCTTTGACGAGGCAGCGACCATTGCCGACGCGTTGGGTCAGGCGCTCACCTTTGCCCATGCAAACGGCGTGCTTCATCTGGACATAAAGCCCGCCAATGTGCTCATTGACCACTCGGGCAATGTAAAGCTCACCGACTTTGGCATGGCGCGGCTGTCATCTGCCGGCGGCTTTGGCGGATCGCGCGGCGGCACCATCGGCTACATGCCGCCCGAACAACTCGATATCGAGACCGGCACGGTCGACGAGCGCGCCGATGTCTTTGCCCTTGCCTGCGTGATCTACGAGGGCCTGTGCGGCAGCGCCCCCTTTATGGCGGCAACGCCTGCCGACTCGCTCGACCGCATCATCGGCGGCGCCACCTACCCCAGCGAGCTGATCCCGCACTTTCCCCCGGGAGCCGAGGCAGCGCTCATGAGCGCCCTCTCCCCTATGCCGCAAGACCGCCCCGATAGCATCGAGGCATTCTGCGACCAACTCCTTGCCGGCTTGGGGAGCGTGCGCGAAGGCCGTCGCAGCTTGGAGCAGATGGTAAGCGAGCTATCGGACGACGAGCACGCGGCAGACGATATGGAGTCGCTGCCTTACGAGGATAACGCCATCGAAGTCGACCCCGCGCTCGGTTGGGCGGGCACGCGCTGGAGCTGCGCGCGCGATTACACCATGCGCGGCATCTCGGCGCTAACGTGTGCAACCTTCAGCTTTTTGTTTATGCAGACAGCGGGCGTCGCGGCGCTTCCCGGGCTGGTCGCCGCGGCCATCGCTATTGGCGCGGCGGCAGGCTTGGCACCGCAGATCGGCTCGGCTATCTCGGCCGTAGGCTTTTTGGTGCTCATGGCCAACGCCACCATGCAGGCGCAGGGCATCCTGTCGATGCTGCCGGTCGCGGTCATTTTTGCCGCCGCCATGTCCGGATGGTGGATTGCCTGGGGACGCACCGAAGCGGCCGCGAGCGCGGCACTCACCTGCACGCTTGCGCTAGGTTGTCTAACCGGCGACGCCATCCTTGCCGCCGGGGCCGCCGCGGGCTTCGCGGCGTTTTGGCTCGGCCCGGCAAGCGCCGCTGCCGCCACGGGTATAGGCGCGCTTTTTGCCCGCCTGGCCGCAGCTGCCCTCCCTACGGGAGGCGTGCTGGGGCTTGGCAATGTCGCCGCAGCGCTGGGCGACGCGTTCCTCTGGGCCGCCTTCGCACTGATTGCAGCAGCAGCCGCGGCAACGTCGCTGCTGCTCAATGCCCATGCCAAGCGCGCCGAGCAGGGGTCAAACCTCGCCGCCATCGTCGCAATTGCCGTCGCCGGTATCGGCTCGGCCGTATCGTTTTGTCTTGCACACCATATGGAAATTGCCAGCCTTGCGGGCACGGTCGTCGCCAAGGCGGCGGTTGCGGGAATCCTATCCTCTATAATCGTTGGGATATGCCTGTATTTGCTCGGATACCAAAGAACCTATACGGAGAGTGATCTTTCGTGAACTTCCTGAACATCTTCGAGGACCACGTGGCCGGCATCTTCGGTGCCACCCGTGCCCCGTTCTCCTTTAAGAAGCTTGCCAAGCAGGCTGCTCGCGACATGGAGGATCAAACTCTGGTGATCAACGGCGTCAACACCGCGCCGGCGCTCTATACCATCCTGATCGCCACCGATGACGATCCCATGCTTGCCCCGTTCTATCCCGAGCTTTCGCGCGAGGTGCGCGAGTTTGTGAAGGCGCAGGCCGAAAAACGCCGCTACGTCTTTGTCGGCGAGCCCCTTGTTCGCTTTATGATCGACCCTCAGCTGCGCGCCGGCAAGTTCTCGGTCTTTGCCGAGAACGTCGACGCTCCCACACTCGGCCGTCTGTACGAGGAAGAGCGCGCCTATCAAAATGGCCTGGGACAGAACAGCTCGGCCACAAGCCGTGCCGCAAGCGCCCCCCGCGCCGGTCAGCAGCAGTTTGCATCGCCGCAGCAACACCCGGCCGCCATGCCCCAGCAGCAGCCGACACCCCGCGCTGCCACTCCCGACCCGCTCGCTGTGGCCGACCCCTTTGCACCCAATGTCCCCGATCCCGCAGCCCCCATCCCTGTGCCGCAAACCGTCTCGCGCGACGCACTTGCCGGTATGGGCGGAGCGGCTGCCACTGGCGCCGCCGTGGGCCTTGGCGCTGCGACCAGCATCGCCTCCAACATGGCAAGCCCCCGCGCCCCGCAGCGTCCGCTCGCCCAACTCGTCGACGTCGTGAGCGGCGAGAGCCACAACATCACCTCCGCGCAGGTGACCATCGGTCGTGAGCGCTCGGTATCCGACATCGCCCTGCGCGATCCCAACGTGTCGCGCCGTCATGCCCAACTCACCTTTACCGGCTCTGACTGGTCGATCGAGGACCTCAACTCCACCAACGGCACGCTCGTCAACAACCGCCGCATCACGCGCTGCCCGCTGCGCAACGGCGATCTGCTAACGTTTGGCCTGAGCACCTTTGAATTTAGGGGTTAATCGCTTATGAACATCGATATCGTCCTTTTTGCAGGCCGCATCGTACTGGTCGTCCTGCTTTATATCTTCTTGTTCGCCGTCATGAAGACCGGCGTGGGGCTCGTGCGCGGCCAGCGCCGAGACTCTGCCATCTGGACGATCGATGTGGACAAGGGCCCGCGCGGCATCCGCGGTATTCACGTGGATATGCTTGGCCCCGTCATCGTCGGTCGTTCGCCGTCATCTGACATCTGCATCAACGAGCCGTTTGTCTCTGCCTCGCATGCGCGTTTTTCGCTGCAGGGCCCGGCACTTATTATCGAGGACCTCAACTCGCTCAACGGCACCCTTGTTAACGGCCGCCAGCTGGTGGAGCCCGCAACGCTGCGCGAGGGCGACGAAGTCCAGATTGGCGACGTGGTCATGAAGGTGAACCGTCGATGATCGACGAGGAGAACAAGTCCACAACCATGTCCGAGGCGCTGGCTGCCCCCGCGGCCGTGCCGGCTCATGCCGCCCCGGCGGGCCCTGCGCCCGTTGAGCCCGAGGACACCGTGTTCTCCCTGCCTCTTTCGCATGTAACGCAAGACCATCCAATGCCCATCGATGGCCAGGATGAAGATAATTCCACCGATGCCCCCATCGGCGCGCACGCCGTTGCCGATCAACCTTCGGCACCGGAAACTACACCTGCGCCGGCCCACTTTGCCGAGTCTGTCGCCGCGGCAATCGATGAGAGCGCCGCGGTGTTTTTGGCCCCCGAGCCCACGGCACCGGTGTTTCCCGTAGTTCCAGCACCCACCGCAGCGCCCGAGCCCGCATCTACACCGGCACCCGCGGCGGCATCCTCCCCCGCGGCCGCATCGGCGCCCGAGGCCGTGCAGCCTACGGCCGAAGAGATGCCCGTCACAGCGACGGAGGACGCCTCTCAGCCCCACAGCACGCCCGCGCCCGCGCACTTCGCGGCACCCGAGCCCGCAGCCGTCGCCCCGCAAGACGAAGAGCCTGCCGACAACACAACCGAAGTGCCCGCCACGTCTAAAGTCGACGATCCGAGCAACGAGGCCAACGCCGTCTCGCCCGGCGACACGGCTGAGATTGATGTCGCCGCCGTGGAGGCCAAGCTCAAGGACCCTGGTTCGACCATGAGTTTTGAGCCGCTGGCCGACGAGCGCATCGAGACCGATTCGACCTACGATGCCGGCACCACCACGCAACTCATGTGGGGCGCCCGCTCCGATGTTGGCTGCGTGCGTCCGCACAACGAGGACTCCTACCTGGTACAGTCGCCGCTCTTTTGCGTGTGCGACGGCATGGGTGGTCACGCCGCCGGCGAGGTAGCCTCCTCCATCGCGGTCGAGACCATCGCCAAGACGGCGCCACAGGCTGCCGACGCCGCGCGCCTAGCCGCAGCCGTCGAAGCTGCCAACGCCGCCGTCATCGAGGCCGCACTCAACGGCCTGGGCAAGCCCGGTATGGGCTGCACGGCAACCTGCGCCTATATCGAAAACGACATGCTCGCCATCGCCCACGTGGGCGACTCGCGCGCCTACCTGCTCCACGAGGGCACGCTCATCCGCGTGACCCGCGACCACTCCTATGTGGAGGAGCTCGTGGACGCTGGCGAAATTACGGCCGACGAGGCGCGCGTCCATCCCAACCGCTCGGTTATCACGCGTGCGCTGGGTTCGGACCCCGCCATGTATGCCGACCACTTTACCCTGCACATCGAAGAGGGCGACCGCCTGATCCTGTGCTCGGACGGCCTTTCGAGCATGATTCCCGATAGCGAAATCGAAAACATCGCCACGCAATCGTCTACGGCGCAGATTTGCGTCGACAACCTGGTGGACGCCGCGCTCGCTGCCGGCGGCCACGACAACGTGACGGTAGTCGTTGTGGACCTGGTCGACGACGGCGTCATGCGCGAGGCAAAGCGTGTTCGCCGCCGCAACGTCACCATTGCCGCCATCCTGGGCATCGCTTTTGTGCTGGCGGCAACCATCTGGGCCTACGCGGGCGTCACCGGCTCGTATTACCTGGGCACCTACAAGGACACCGTCGCGGTCTACCGGGGCATTCCCGGCAAGCCGCTCGGCCTTAAGCTGCACTGGCTCGAGAGCACGACCGCCATCAAGCTATCCGACCTACCCGAAGACACGCAGAATCGTCTGAAAGCAGGCATTCCGCAAACGAGTGTCGACGACGCGCAGGACACTATCTCCAAGTACCGTCATCAGATCGATGAGGAACAGACCCGCCAGGTGATCGACGCGCAAACGATTCGCGACAACACCGACCAGGAATCGACTTCCAAATCGAATTCCGAAAAAACCGCCGAACAGTCCGCCGAGGCCGAAGCCTCCGATAAGAATTAGAAAGGGAGTGCCGCTTATGAGTCGCCGCAACACCGAAATGCTCTTGCTCATCGCCTCGGCGTTCCCCGTCATCCTGCTGTATGCGATGTACGTGCTCACCGCAGGCGCTTCCATCTCGTTTGAAACGCTCGCCGTGCCGATCGGTCTTTTTGCCGCCTTCGCCGCGGCGCATATCGCCGTGCGCATCCTGGCGCCCGGTGCCGATCCGGCCATCCTGCCCATCGTCTTTGTGCTTTCGGGTATCGGCATCACGTTCGTAACGCGTCTGGCACCCGCCCTCGCCATCTCGCAGCTCGTCATTCTGTTTGTCTCGGTGGCACTGATGGTGGGCACGCTCGCGATGATCAAGAATCTCGATGTGGTCATGCGCTACAAGTACACCTTTGGCATCATCGGCATCATCTTGCTGATGCTGCCCATCTTTATCGGCACCACCATCTCGGGCTCCAAGCTGTGGATTCGCATCGCCGGCTTCACCATCCAGCCCGGCGAGTTCGCCAAGATTTTTATCGTATTGTTCTTGGCCGGATACCTAGCCGAGAACCGCGAGCTACTCTCCATCTCCAATCGCAAGATCTTGGGCCTCAAGGTCCCGCGCCTGCGCCTGCTGCTACCGCTGTTCGCTGTGTGGGGTGTATGCCTTCTGGTCGTTGTCTTCGAGCGCGACTTGGGCTCCGCCGTGCTGTTCTACACCATCTTCTTGCTGATGCTCTACGTCGCCACGGGACGTTTCTCGTATGTCGTCATCGGCCTTGCGCTTTTGGCAGTGGGTGCCGTGGGCGCCTACAAGTTCCTGTCGCATGTCCAGGTACGTTTCCAGATCTGGGCCGACCCCTTTAAGGATGCCCAGGGCCAGGGCTACCAGATTGTGCAATCCCTTTTCTCGTTGGCTGACGGCGGTCTTATCGGCGTTGGCATCGGTAATGGCATGGCCAATAACATCCCCGTCGTCGAGTCCGACTTCATTTTCTCGGCCATCGGCGAGGAAATGGGCCTTTTGGGCGGCGGCGCCGTACTCGTCCTGTTTATGCTCTTTGCCGTGCGAGGCCTGACCACGGCCGCCCGCGCTAAGTCTGACCTTGCCGCATTTAGCGCCACGGGCCTCACGGCCGCCATTAGCTTCCAGGCCTTCTTGATCGTTGGCGGCGTTACCCGCCTGATTCCGCTGACCGGCGTCACCCTGCCCTTTATGAGCCAGGGCGGCTCCTCGCTGCTGGCGAGCTTTATCATTGTCGCGCTTTTGCTGCGCGCCGGCGATGAGGCCACCGGTCGCGAGGCCGAGCTCACCGGCACCGGCACCATGGCCGCCATCACTGACGACCAGGTCGCTTCTGCCGCGGCGCATGCCGGCACGCGCTTCGCTTCTTCGTCTTCCTACGGCCGTGGCAGCCACTCCACCGGCTCGCGCATGCGTCGTCGCCTGCTCGATACGCCCGAATCTGGCGTGCTCGGCCGCGTGGCGCTCGCTAACCGCCTAACCCGCGCGGTATTTGCCTTTACGGCCCTGTTCGCCATCCTCATCGGCAACCTCACCTATGTCCAGGTCATCAAGGCCAAGGATTACCAGGATATGCCGACCAACAATCACACCATCGCCCGTTCCAAGTACATCCAGCGCGGCTCCATCATCACGTCCGACGGCGTGACGCTGGCCGAATCGCTGCAACAGGAGGACGGCACCTACGTACGCTCCTACCCTAACGGCAACCTGGCCGCCCATGTGGTTGGCTATGTGAGCCAGCAGTACGGCACCGCCGGTATCGAGAGCGTGATGAACGACACGCTCACCGGTTCCAAGGATTACTCCAGCTGGAACAACGCCATCGCGTCGCTCGCGGGCCAAAACCAGCCGGGCAACACCGCCAAACTCACCATCGACTCCCGCATCCAGACGGCTGCCGAACAGGCTCTCAAGGGCTTTAAGGGCGCCGTTGTGGTCATGGACCCGCGCACTGGCGCGGTGCTCGCATGTGCCAGCTCGCCCACCTACGACAACACCAACATCGACGCCCTGCTGCAATCGGGTGGCGGTGAGGACGGTTCTATGTACGACCGCGCCATGGACGCCCTCTATACTCCGGGCTCCACGTTTAAGGTCGTCACGCTTTCGGCGGCGCTCGAGTCCGGTGCAGCGACGCTCGACACCACCTATAGCGCTCCGGCCGAGATGGAGATCGGCGGCGCTGCCGTCACCAATGCCGACGACATCGGCTACGGCACCATCTCGCTCCGCCGCGCGTTTGCCGTGTCGTCCAACGTCGCCTACGGCCAGCTGGCCCGCGACCTCGGCGCCGAGACGCTCGTCAACCAGGCGAACGCCTTTGGGTTTGGCCAGTCGCTCGGCCAAGACTTCTCCACCACGCCCTCCATCATGCCCGACCCGTCGGTGATGACGGAATGGGAGCTCGCCTGGGCCGGCGCCGGCCAGCCCGTCGGCATGGACCACACGCCGGGTCCGCAGACCACCGTCATGCAGAACGCCGTTATCGCGGCGGCCATCGCCAACAGCGGCGTCGTCATGGACCCGTTCTTCGTTGCCCAGGTGCTCGCCCCAGACGGAACCGTGGTCAAGACCACGCAGTCCCGCTCACTGGGCCAGGCCGTCAGCGCCACCACGGCCGAACAGGTCAAACAGGCCATGCTCGACGTCGTTCAATCCGGCACCGGCACCGATGCCCAGATTCCGGGCGTCAAGGTTGCCGGCAAGACCGGCTCTGCCGAGATCGTCGGCACCAAGGTCAACTCGATGTTCGTCGGTTTTGCGCCTTACGATTCACCCACGGTCGCCATCTCGGTAGCCTTGGAGGATTACGACAAGCACGACGTCGAGGCGGCAAAGATCGCCGGCATCGTCCTGACCGCGGCGCTTGCCGCCCAGGGAGCGTGATGCCCGTGATTGATGCGCAAGCATGGGGCGTGCCGCGGCCGATAACACTAGCGGCAATGCGCCACACGGCCCCAGCGGCCTCAAATTTGGTACTACACACATCGTTGAGCGAATAGTCATGTTAGGAGCAGGAATGGAACAGAGGGTCCTCGGGGGAAGATACCTCCTCAAGGATAAGGTAGGGACAGGCGGCATGGCGACCGTCTACCGTGCACAGGACCAGGTCCTCGACCGCACGGTAGCTATCAAAATCATGCTGCCGCAATATGCCGGCGACGCCACCTTTGCTGCACGCTTTAAGCAGGAGGCCCAGGCAGCCGCCGGCCTCTCCTCCCCCTATATCGTCGGCGTCTACGATTGGGGCAAGGACGGCGACACCTATTACATCGTCATGGAATACCTGCGCGGCACCGACCTTAAGAGCGGCATCAAGAGCCACGGCGCCCTTGATCCCAAAAAGGTCGCTCAGATCGGCTCGCAGATCAGCTCCGCACTTTCGGTCGCCCACAAGCACGAGATCATCCACCGCGATATTAAGCCGCAGAACATCATGGTGCTGCCCGACGGCAACATCAAGGTCATGGACTTTGGCATCGCGCGCGCCAAGAACAGCCACCTTACGCAGGACAACAACGTTTTGGGCACCGCCCACTACGTAAGCCCCGAGCAGACCCGCGGGCAGGATCTAGGCCCCACCTCGGACATTTACTCGCTGGGCGTCGTGATGTACGAGTGCGCCACCGGCCGCGTGCCTTTCGACGGCGACGATGCCATCTCGGTCGCACTCAAGCAGGTCAACGAGCTGCCCGTGCCGCCGAGCCAGATCAACTCCGGTGTCGATGCCGATCTTGAGCGCATTATCCTCAAGTGCATGGAAAAAGATCCGGCTAACCGTTTCCAGACGGCCGACGAGCTGCGTCAGGTGCTCAACAGCTACCTGTCTGGTCGCGCCGTCAACGTGCCGGAGCCTACGCGCGTTATCGGCGCCGTTGGCGACCTGGGTGCCACCAAGACCCGAGAGCTATCCGACCAGACGCGCGCCATGGTACGCCCCGTCTCGGGCGTGAGCGGACAAAATAACGCTCGCAGCTCCGTCTCGGGTTCAACCGGCTCTTACGCCACCGAGCAGCCCAAATCCAACAAGAACAAGATCATCGCCGCCGTAGTTGCTGCGGTAGCCGTAATCGGCGTCATCGTGGCCTTTGCCACCGGACTCTTTGGCGGCGAGCAGGTCCCGGTTCCCGATGTGTTGGGTAAGGACCAGGAGACCGCCGTCGAACTGATTAAGGATGCCGGCCTTGACGTCGGAACCATTGACCAGAGCTACAACGACGACGTCGACGAGGGAAAGGTTGTCGAGCAGACTCCTAACGGTCACACCAAGAAGCCCAAGGGCACCAAGGTGAATCTGGTAATCTCCAAGGGTCCCAAGCCCTCCGAGAAGGTTGATGTCCCGCAGCTCGTTGGTCTGACCAAGGACCAGGCAGAGGCGGCGCTGGCAAGCGTCGGCCTTAAGGGCAATGCCACCGAGGAAGCCAACGAGGCCGAAAAGGGCGAAGTCTTTGAACAGGGCACCGATGCGGGCAAGGAAGTCGAGAAGGGCACGACCATTTCGTACAAAGTCTCGAGTGGACCCGACACCACCTCCGTTCCCGATCTGACCGACATGACCGAGGCTCAGGCACGCAACGCCCTCGATATGGCCGGCTTCGGCGTCGATGTGACCTACCAGGAGAACGATTCCGTCACCGAGGGCACCGTCATTAGCTGGAACCCCAGCGGTAAGCAAAAGCCCGGCGCCACGATTACCGTCGTCATCGCCAAGAAGTCCGGCAAGGCAAACGTTCCGGGCAACCTGTACGGCAAGAGTATCTCCTCCGCCGTCACCGCGCTCAACAACGCCGGATTCTACAACATCGCATTCTGCGATCAGAACGGCAACCCCGTGAGTGGTAACGAAAACGCCACCGTGACGGGCGTCTCCCCCACTGGCAAGCAGTCCACCGACAGCACGATCACGCTGACGGTTTCGATTTCTGGCTCTGGCACCGATTCAGGCGACGATTCCGGCACGACCAACTAGTCATCGAGACATTGCCCACAGCGGCTGATGCCGCAAACATATTCGCTCACAGGCGCCCGCTTGCTCCCCCAGCAAGCGGGCGCTTTCTTTATCCGAAGCAGCGAAAACTACAGCATGCCTTTAAACCAGAAGAGCCCGGTACCGCAGCGGTACCGGGCTCGATATTACTCTGGTGCCCCCGGGCGGATTCGAACCGTCGACACCCGCTTTAGGAGAGCGGTGCTCTATCCCCTGAGCTACGGAGGCATGTTGTACTAGTGTAGCAGATTTACTGCATCGCCATACGCCCCATGAACAGACTTCAAAGTTGCGATGGAATAGTTCCTGCCTGATGCGTCTAAAGCCGCATTTAGGAACTTTTCCACCGCAACTTATGAGGAGCTAGTTGCCTTTGTGGAAAAGGCCTTTGATGACGGAGGGGATGCTCTTGGCGCCCTTGGCCGTCACATCGATAAAGTCGGGCGAACGCACAAGCTTATCCTCGTCGACGTACTTGCGAACTGCACGAAGCGTCTCTTTGTCGTCGCGCGTCGAAAACGTAAAGTGGCCGTTATCCTTGGTAAAGATAGCAAAACGCGTGATCTTCTTGGTGCCACGCAAAACCTCGGCGGCAATATAGTCGACCTCGTCCCACGGAATTTGAATAAAATCCTCGGGATTGCGCTCGTTATAGTACTCAAACGCCTTATTGCCCACCATCACGTTACCGTGGCTAGTAAGCCCCATCAGGCAGGTCGCCGGCGTTGCAAGATCGACCGTGCTGTTCTGAGATTGCGCCATACGCGCCTCGCCCTCCAATAAAAACAAAACCGGACCGCATCCAGTGTACCCACCGGGTGCGGTCCGTTTCAATGGCTCAAAAGCCCTTGCCTAGCAACTCTCGGTCTTAAGCCGAAGCGTGCTTACATGAAGCCGCAGACGCGACCGATGATGCCGACGGCGAAGAGAGCCAGGATGATGACGATCGGGCTGACCTTCTTCTTGAGCAGCTTGCAGACGAACAGCGTCAGGCACACGGCAGCAAGGCCGGGGATGAGCTGATCGAGGTTAGCCTGAAGCGTGGTGACCTTCACCTGATCAAGGGCGGTAGCACCGACGGAGTTGTACATCGTCAGCGCTTCCTTGATGCCCTCGGCACCGGAAGGCAGGTTAGCCCAGTCAATGAAGGCGCCGGCAGACTGCGTGACCTTGGAGACGACCGGGGTGAAGGAGATGGACACCCAGCGCTCGACCAGGGCGCCGATGATGAACATACCCAGGATGGAAGCACCCTCGGTGACCTTGCCCATCAGACCGCCGGAGAGGTCCTTGGCGATGGAGGAGCCGACCTTATAGCCAAACTCCTGCGTGTACCACAGGAAGGCGTAACGGATGATGTTCCACGCGAAGAAGAACAGCAGCGGACCGGCGATGCTGCCGGACAGGGCCAGGGAAGCGCCCAGAGCGCCCAGGATCGGGCGAAGGGTGAACCAGAAGGCGGGGTCGCCGACGCCGGCGAGCGGGCCCATCATACCGACCTTGACGCCCTGAATGGCGACGTCATCGATCGGTGCACCGTTGGCGCGCTCCTCCTCGAGAGCGAGGGTAACGCCAATGACGGGGGCGGAAACATAGGGATGGGTGTTATAGAACTCCAGGTGGCGCTTAAGCGCGGAAATCTGGTCGTCCTTGCTGGTGTAGAGCTTCTTGATCGCAGGGATCATTGCGAAGCACCAGCCGCCATTCTGCATACGCTCGTAGTTCCACGAGCCCTGAAGGAACTGATGACGGAAGCAAACCTTCTTGCGGTCAGCCTTGGTGAGCTGAATCTTGTTCTCTGCCATATGTATCACTCCCCTCCTACTCGTAATCGTTCAGAATGTCGCCGAGCGGGTCACCGGAGCCACCGCCCATGCCGCCACCCTGCTTGGCCAGATCCTTGAGGCCAAGGTAGATGAGGGCAAGGGAGATGCCAATGAGACCAAGAGCGATCAGCGTGAGCTGAGGGATGGCAGCAAGGACAAAGCCGAGGATGAAGAACGGCCAGGTCTCCTTGGTGGCCATCATGTTGATGACCATGGCGTAACCGACGGAAGCGACCATGCCGCCGCCGACAGCCATGCCGCCGGACAGCCAGTCGGGCATAGCGTTAAGCGCGTTGGTAACCGCCTCGGCCGGGATGATGCACAGAAGTACTGCCGGGATGGCGATACGAAGGCCCTGCATGAGGATGGCGGCGTACTGCCAGCGCTCGATGCCGGAGAAGTCGCCCTTCTCGGCGCAACCGTCCATGGCGTGAGCGATAGCGGTAGCCAGGGTACGGCAGATCATGGTCAGGAACAGACCAGCGACCGACAGCGGGACGGCGACGGCGATGGCGGCGGTAACGGCCTTGGCCGAATCGGTGGCGCCACCGTTGAGGGCGAGCACCATGATAATCGAAGAAGCGACCGAGGCCAGAGCGGCGTCAGGCGCGACGGCAGCGCCGACGTTAGCCCAGCCAAGGGCCATCATCTGGAGCGAACCGCCCAGGAGGATGCCCTCCTGAAGGTGACCGGTTACGAGACCGATAAGCGTGCATGCCACGAGCGGCTGATGGAACTGGAACTCATCCAGAATGCCTTCCATACCGGCAAGCAACGCGACAATCGCAACAAGCAGAATAGTGATTGCAGACATGTATCGGACCCTCCTTTACTATGCTTGAGCGGCCAGTTCGGCCTTAGCTTTCTTCAACATGGCGTCGAGATCCTCGGAGGAATCCGAAGGAACCTTGCGGACCTCGAACTTGACGCCCTTGGCCTTGAGGGCCTCGAGAGTCTTAACGTCGTCATCTCCCATAGCGACGGCGTTGGTGACGACGACTTTGCCCTTGGAGTGAGCCATGGAACCGATGTTGACTTCCTTGATGTCGACGCCGGCCTCGATAGCCTTGAGCAGATCCTGCGGGTTCTCAAAGAGCAGCATGGCCTTGGTGTCACCAAAGCGCGTGTCCTTGACAACCTCGGCCATCTTCTTGATGGGCACGACGTTGGCATGGACTCCCGGAGGGGCAGCCTGCTCGATCATGGTCTTGCGGAGCTCGTCGTGAGCAACGCCGTCGGAAACCACGATGATGCGGTTGGGGTTGATCTGCTTGGTCCACGTGGTGGCCACCTGACCATGCAGCAGACGGGTGTCGATACGGACGTGGGCGATCTTGATGTGCCCATCGCCGATGACCGTTCCCGGAGGGATGGCGCCTGCAGGAGCAGCGGCGGCCGTGGCCGGCTTCTTCTCCTCGGGCTCCAGAGACTCGGGCTTGACGCGCACGCCAGCCTTAGCCTCAGTCACGAGATGTTTTGCGATCGCATGTGCAGTGTTCTTTGCGTCAAAGCGCTGCGAATATGCCTCGATGAGCATAGGCAGGTTGACACCGGTGACGATAGCCCAGGAATCGTGGCCCTCGATGAGACCGCTGATCTGGTTGAACGGCGTGCCGCCCCACAGATCAACGAGGAAGAGCACCTGCTCCTGGTCCTCGAAGGAAGCGATTGCTTCCTCGACCTTGGCACGGAAGTCGTCGGGGCCCATGCTCGGCTCGAGCGAGACCACGGCCACAGACGGCTGATCGCCAAAGACCATCGAGCCCGTCTGCTTGATTCCGGCTGCCAAGTCCCCGTGGCTAGCAAGAACAATACTTACCATCACATAACCTCCTCTTTGTCTACGTATTTCCTACACGACATGAAAGGAGTATACCTGTTCGTCCTGTAAAATTATAGAGAAAAATGCGAATGATTGGATAATTTGTTTAAACGTCTAGGTTTGTTACAAGTTGATTACGTTACTGCTTTTTGACGGATTACGCGCCAAGGCGTCACTTATCAAGCCATTCATTTTACAGATACAAGCAGGCTGGTCATTAATATCGATTTTAGGCAAGCGCGAATGCGCTTGTACTGCAGTTATTTTGTTTAAACAGACATAACTTGACTATTAGCGTGACTTATGCACTAACGTAAGTAGTCATTGGGGACGTTCTTAAACGACTAGTCAAACAAGAACGTCCCCAACGACTAGGGGCTAGGCGATGTGGAGAGGGTTGGCGGCGTCGACGGCGTCGGAGGGGTCATCGGGAACAGTGTCTGCCGGGTCCTCGTCGGGGGTCTCAATCTGCTTGATCATGACCTCCTGGCCCTGCAGCAGGTATGTCTCGCCGCTACCGCAATGGGGGCAGATCTTGCCGTGCTCGACCGTCGCATAGTCGCGGCCGCACGCCTCGCAATGCGTCACGGCCTCGACAGGCTCCACGATAAGCTCCGCGCCCTCGGTGATAGGCTTTTTATCTGCCGCCCAGCGCCAAGCGTCGAGCAGCAAGTCGGGAACGACGCCCGAGACCTCGCCCAGCAGCAGCGTGACGCTCGAAACGCGACTCACGCCATTGGCGCGCGCCACGTTCTCGACATCGCGAATAATGTGATAGACGATTCCCAATTCATGCAAGGTAGAAACCTTTCAGCAACGGTTGATGCGATGTCAGCCAAACGTCAGCGAGCGGCGATCCAGGTGCCCCAGGTTGCCCCGAAACAAGGCGTCCGCTGGGCTTTTGCCCGCGGCGCCGCAGTTGAGGGGCAAGATGGGGTATCTGGGCGCCGCGCAGCGTCGGCAGTGCCGCCGTTCGTTAGAACGGCGGAACCTCATTACTTCTTCCCGAATTTGATCTTGATGGCACGCTTGAGCGCGTACTTGCCCAAGCTGGGGAGCTTTTGCTCGTATTTAACCATCGTGGAGCACTCGGGGCGGTCGCGATCCAGATGGATGGCGTCGAACGCGCACTTGGTGGTGCACAGACCGCAGCCGATACACTTGTTGGGGTCGACGATCGAGGCACCGCAACCCAGGCAGCGGGCGGTCTCGGCGCGTACCTGCTCCTCGGTAAAGGTCTCGACGTACTCGCTAAAGGGCGCGGCCTTCTCGCGCTCGCGGTCGACATGTGCCACCTCGCGGCTCGCGTTATCGTAGCTCTCGATCACGACATCGTCGCGATCGAGCGCGATGTAGCGGCGCTGGTTGCGGCCGATGGTGAGCGTGGAGCCCGGTTGCACAAAGCGGTGGATGGACACGGCGGCCTCGTGACCGGCAGCGATGGCGTTGATGGCAAAGCTCGGACCGGTGTAGACGTCGCCGCCCACAAAGATGTCGGGCTCGGCGGTCTGGTAGGTCTGAGGATCGGCAAGGGCACCCTGGCCACGGCCAAGCTCCACCTTGGAGCCAGCCAGCAGGTCGCCCCACACGATGGACTGACCGATCGACATGACCACGCGGTCGGCGTCGACACGACGCAGGTCGTTCTCGTCGTACTCGGGCGCAAAACGGCCCTCGTCGTCAAAGACACGCGTGCAGCGCTTGAAGGTGATACCGCACACACGACCGGCCTCGTCCAGATGGACCTCCTTGGGGCCCCAGCCGCAGCTGATGTGGGCGCCGTCCTCAACGGCCTCGCGACGCTCCTCCTCGCTGGCGGGCATCTGGGCCTCGCTCTCCAGGCAGAATATCTCAACGTGCTCGGAACCCAGACGGCAGGCGTTGCGCGCGACGTCGATAGCCACGTTGCCGCCGCCCACCACGATGGTGCGGCCGGACAGCGCGTCGATCTTGCCACTGTTGACCTTGCGCAAAAAGTCGACGGCCACGGTCACGTCCTCGGCATCCTCGCCCGGAATACCGGCGAGGCGGCCGCCCTGGCAGCCAATGGCAACATAAAAGGCCTTAAAGCCCTGCTCGCGCAGCTCGTCGAGCGTCACATCGCGACCGACCTCCACGCCATAGCGGAACTCGGCGCCCATCAGGCGAATGACCTCGACCTCGGCCTCGATAACATCCTTCTGCAGCTTAAAGCTGGGAATGCCATAGGTGAGCATGCCACCCGGGCGCTCATTCTTCTCGAACACGACGGGCTTGTAGCCCTTCTCGGCCAGGTAGAAAGCGCAGGACAGGCCGGCCGGACCGGCACCGATGATGGCGATCTTCTGGTCGAAGCCGCCGGCACGCGTCGGGGTCACCACAGGTGGGACATAGCGGGTCGCGGCATCCAGATCGCGCTGGGCGATAAACTTCTTGACCTCGTCGATGGCCACGGCCTCGTCCACGCGACCGCGAGTGCAGGCATCCTCGCAGCGGCGATTGCACACACGGCCGCAGATAGCGGGCAGCGGGTTCTCGCGCTTGATGAGCGCTAGCGCCTCGTCATAGCGGCCCTGCGCCGCGAGCTTCAGATAGCCCTGAACGGCAATGTGCGCGGGGCAGGCCGTCTTGCAGGGCGCGGTGCCGGAATCGTGTGTCTCGATGCGGTTGTCGTTGCGGTAGTTGGGCGACCACTTGGTGTGGTCCCACTTGGTGGCATCGGGCAGCTCCTGGCGCGGATACTCGGGCACCTGTCCGCCGGCCTTTTTGCTGCAGAGCTTCTGGCCGAGCTTGACGGCACCGGCCGGGCACACCTCAACGCAGCGACCGCAGGCCACGCACTTGTCCTTCTCGACCTTGGCGACATAGGCCGAGCGCGACAGGTTGGGCGTGTTGAACAGCTGCGAGGTGCGCAGGGCGTAGCACACGTTGACGTTGCAGTTGCAGATGGCGAAGATCTTGTTCTCGCCGTCGATATTGGTGATCTGGTGCACAAAGCCGTTGTCCTCGGCCTGGCGCAAGATGTCATAGACCTCCTCACGCGTCACATAATGGCCGCGGTCGGTCTCAACCACATAGTCGGCCATATCGCCCACGGCAATGCACCAGTCGGCGGGGTCGTCGGCGCAGCCCTCGCCCATCACACGACGGCTCGCGCGGCAGCTGCAGGTGCTGGCGGCATATTTGCCCTCGTATTTGTCGAGCCAATGCTCGATATGCTCGATCGGCACCGAGGTGCTCGAAGCATCGATAGCCTTCTCGACCGGAATGACGTGCATGCCGATGCCGGCGCCTCCGGGCGGCACCATCGGCGTGGCTTTGGACAGCGGCCCCTTGGACGCCTGCTCAAAGAACTTGGCATAGACCGGATGCTCCTCGAGCTGGTTCACGCGCATGTTGAGGAACTCGGCGGAACCCGGTACCAGCATGGGCAGCACCCACTGCTTGGCGCGCTCGGGATTTTCCCAGTTGTACTCGAGCAGACCCGTGTAGCTCATGTCGTCGAGCATCTTCTCGATCTGGGCCTCGGGCATGCCGGTGAGCTTGGCCATCTCGGGCAGCGTATAGGGACGGCGCATCTTCATCTTGCAGAGCACTTCGGCCTGCTCGTCGGTTGCGGCCTCGGCAAACGACCAGTACTCGTAGCCCAGCAGCTCGTTGCGATGCAGCAGACGGTTGGTGCAATGCTCGCACAGCTTGACAATGGCCTCGCGCGGATGCTCCGGCAGCGGCGGCACGAACTCCGAACCGATGTCGGGCTCGGTGTAGCTAATTCCCGGTCCGTTGAGAATCATGGTTGTCCCTTCTCTTGCCGCAGCCCGACGAGGCCGCAGCGCCCCTCTTTTTTGCAGGCCGGGCATGCCCCCATGCCGTTCACCCGCCATTGTTGACATTATGTCAAAAATAGTATTGACGAACCGTCAACACTATTCAAGACTATTAGGCGAACGGTCGGGCCCAAACGGATGAAAGGCAGCAAGCGCATGAGCGATAACGCAGCGAGCACCCCTGTGGCCGACGCCGTCCCCACGCCCGACAGCGCGGCAAAGCGCCTGACAGGTGACGAGCGCCGTCGCGAGATTCTCGCCGCCGTGCGCGCCGTGAGCTCCGAGCTGGGCGTGTCCCATCTATCCGTCTCGGCCGTGACCAAGCGAGCCGGCTGCACGCGCTCGCTGTTCTACCACTACTTCGTCGACATGGACGCTGCCGTCACCGCCGTCATGGACGAGGCAATCGACGGTTTTATCTCCGAGCTCGAGCAGTGGAATGCCAGCCGCATCGTCGGTGATATCGAGGGCGCACTCGACACCGTCGCCCCGCTCTTTAAGCGCCTGGTTGTGAGCGGCCACGAGCTGCCGAGCACGCTCACCTCGAGCAGCGGCGCGCTCTACGGCGGCTTTCTGCACAACGTGGTCCAGCGCGTGGCGCAATACATCTGCGACACCACCGTGGTGGACTTTGTCGCCCATCATGACCTGCGCATCGACCATGTCTACGAGACGTTTTACACCCTCATCATGGGACTGTTGATGTACATCCGCACGCACCCCGATGTGCCCGACGAGACGGTTAAGGAGATTATCGCCTCGACACTCCACATCGAGGGCTACACCGCCAAGTATTCCGAGCGCAAGCCCAGGAACTGATGACATTTGGCCAAACTGCCCGCGACGGAAGAGGGGCCGCGGGCGTATGAAAGGAGAGCAGCATGCTGTTCGATGTTTGGGGTAGCGATACCCTTATCCACTGGGCCGGCTGGGCGATGGTCTTTATCGGCTTGATCGTACTCAACGAGGTCGGCCGCCGTACCAAGCTCGGCGCGGCCATCATCTTTGGCGTGGCTCCGCTGGCCATGACCATCTACTGCATCGCCATCGCCGTCGGCGTTTCGCAGGGTGCCGAGTGGGCGCTCACCAACCCCACCCATGTATACCAGAACAGCTGGTTCCATTACGCCAAGGTATACGCGGCGCTGGCCGGCTGCTGGGGCTTCATTGCCATTAAGTACCAGTGGGGCAAGATCGGCAAGGCGCATTGGTTCCGCGCATGGCCGTTTGTGATCGTCGCCATCAACATCTTGATCGCCGTCGTGTCCGACTTTGAGAGCGCCTATCACTTCTTTGTCCTGGGCGAGTCCACCTGGGTCACCTCCGAAGGTGCTACGCAGCTGGCCGGCTGGAACAACGTGTTCAACGGCATCGCGGGTATCATCAACATCTTCTGTATGACCGGTTGGTGGAGCGTCTACGCCTCCGAGGACAAGACCGACATGCTGTGGCCCGACATGACCTGGGTCTACATCATCGCCTACGATATCTGGAACTTCTGCTACACCTACAACTGCCTGCCCACCCACTCCTGGTTCTGCGGCTTTGCGCTGCTGCTGGCGCCCACCGTCGCCGCCTTTATCTGGAACAAGGGCGGCTGGATCCAGAACCGCGCCTTTACGCTGGCCATTTGGTGCATGTTTGCCCAGGTGTTCCCCTACTTCCAGGAGGAGTCCATCTTTGTGACGCACTCCACGCTCGACCCCGGCGCCGCCACCGCGGTCTCGATCGTCGCGCTGGTCGCCAACATCGCCGCGATCATCTACGTCGCCTACCGTGCCAAGAAGCTCGGCCGCAACCCCTACAAGCAGGATGTCTTTGAGGGCACCAGCGATTGGGAGAAGGCCACTGCCCGTCGCGCCAAGGTTGATTACGCGCACGCCGAGTAACGCGCCTGACGCAAACATCGCTTGAGCACGAAGCGGCATAGCCGGCTCCGCGCAACTCAACGCACTGCAGAGCCCCCGGAATGTGATTCGTTCGCGTTCCGGGGGCCTTTTGCTGCCGCGAGGATGCGGCTGAACGATACGCTCGGGTTAAATCGGATCTTATATTTCGCATGCGCTTTATATGACTCCATTTTTGGGTACAGTGTTGAGCCGATATTGCATTGGGGGATATATGAGCGATGAGACACGTGGCCGCGAGGATGCGGCCCAGGATGCGGAAGCATGTGCCGAGGCCCTGGAGAGCCTTGACCGGATTGCTCTAGACGAGCTCTCGTTGAGCGATTTGGCCGTCGACGCGCAGGACGAGGTGTGCGAAGGCACTGAGGGCGAAGGCAGCGACGCCAAAGACGCTTCTGACGAGGCCGAAGCCGAAGAGGACGATAGCAAGGACGACGTCCAGTCGGAATCCGCCTCGGGAGAAGAGACCGCCCTGCTTGGCAGCTTGCCTGCCGATGACTCGCTCACCCGCGAGCTTCCTGGCCTGGGTTCTGCGCCGGCCGTCGACGAGACCATCGCCATGGGCGATATGCCCCTGCCGTCCGTTCCCTCGGCACGCGAAGCCGAGGCTCGCCATCACAAGATGTCGCCCAAGCGACGCAATTTGATGGTTGCCGGCGTCGTTGCCGCCGCGCTCGTTGCCGGCGGCGCGGGCTATGCCGCTTGGAACGGATACCAACAAGAACAGGCCGCCGTCGCTGCCGTCAACGCCCACACCATGATGTCGGTGCAGATTGGCGTACATGCCGCAGGGCTCGACTGCTCCACCGGCTCCAAGATTCCCATGCAGGTGAGCGGGCAAGACTCTGACGGCTCCTCCGTGAGCGAGACGCTCTATGTTGATGAGCACGGTCGCGGTATTAAGCTGCTGCCTGGCGACTATACGCTCTCCATCGCTGGGTCCCCCATCGCAGCTGACGGTACCATTTACACCGTGCCGGCCACCAAGGCGCAGGTTAGCGTAAAGAGCGACGGGCAGGACCTGAGCGCTCAGGCATCCTTTAAGCTTAAGGTACCTTCGGCAGACACGGTGACCGACGACCAGATCGATGCCGCGGCCAAGTACGCCGAGGAGGGTGGCGCGAGCTCTGCCGCGGTCGCAAAGGTGCTCCAGCAGGCGGCAACCGCGCGCCGTGACGCCGCCGTCAATGCCATGAGTTCCCGCGAGGCGCAGGCGGCCCGCGACGCCGATGCTCGGCATAAGGCAACGAACCTGTATCAGCTCGATATTCCCGTTGAGTGGTACGGCAAAGTCGCGACTTGGCAAAACGGCAATACGCTGTGCATCTATCTTGCCAGCGACAGCAATACACCGATCGTGACGCTTGTCGCAGTGCGCGACGGCGAGAGCTTTACACCCGATAAGGGCGATACGGTTTTGGGTGCGGCAAGCCTTGGCAACGGCTACACGGTCTACGCCAGCGGCCCCGTCTATCCGTATGTGGTGCCCCAGACCATCAACGGGCGCACGCAAGACCCCGTGTCGACCTACCCCATGGACACGGCCATCGATCTTGTCGAGCTTACAACCGGCAACCGCTATACCTATAGCCAGATCAAGAACGTACTGGTCGGCAAAGACGGCAAGGCAGACGCCGCCACCAAACTCGAGACCGACTACCTCGCTCAGATTCTGATGCCAAGCATCAAGGCCCAAGACTAGCCGGCCGCAGCGAGGGTAGCTAATTTGGGACGGGGCTTTTTTAGCTGCCCCGACCGTTAATCGACTAAACCGGCACATTACCAGCCGGGGCAGCTAAAAAAGCCCCGTCCCAAATTAGCTACCCTGCAGGAGTTAGCGCCACGGATCGGCTTCGAACATCGGCTCGCGCTCGGGGCGGCGATCGCTGTAGGGATCGTAGCCGTCGTCGTCCTCGTTCTCGGCACGGATGTAGGGGTCGCGCGGCTTGGGTGCGGGTTTGGGAGCAGCCTTCGGTGCGACCGGCGCGGCGGGCGCTGACTCAGGCGCCGGTGCGTTCGTCTCGTTCTCGTCTTTCATCTGCGTAGCTCCTTGCCATGTACTCATGTTCAACATCATCGATTGTCGCACGAAAAAGGGCGGCGGACCCAATTGGATCCACCGCCCTTGGCGTTTGGCTCAAAAAGTAGATTTTAAGGCATGGCCCAACAATCTACTCGGCGTCAGGCACCTCGTAGGTGGCAGACGGCGTGTTATCGCACACGACGGTAAAGGCACCGTCCTTGTCGACGTCAACCGTCACCTGATCACCCTCGCGCACCGTACCGTCGATGATAGCGGCGGCGATAGCGTCCACGACCTCGCGCTGCACCAGACGCTTGAGCGGACGGGCACCAAAGACCGGGTCCAGACCGCCCACGGCGAGCATCTGCTTGGCCGCCGGGGTGATGGCAAGCGTCATGCGCTCCTTGGCCAGACGTGCGCGGACGTCGGCGAGCTGAATATCGACGATCTTTTCGATCTGCGCCATGCCGAGCGGATGGAACACCACGATATCGTCGATACGGTTGAGGAACTCAGGGCGGAAAGTCTGAGCCATGGCCGCGTCGATCTGATGGCGCATCTCCTCCTCGTCCTTGCCCGAAAGATCGGCGATAGCCTTGGAGCCCACGTTGGACGTCATGATGATGATCGTGTTCTTGAAGGACACCTGACGACCCTGACCGTCGGTCAGACGGCCGTCGTCAAGTACCTGCAACAGCACGTTGAAGACATCCGGATGGGCCTTCTCCATCTCGTCGAGCAAGATCACGGAGTACGGGCGACGGCGCACGGCCTCGGTGAGCTGCCCGCCCTCGTCGTAGCCCACGTATCCCGGGGGCGCACCGATCAGACGCTGAACGCTGAACTTCTCCATGTACTCGGACATGTCGATACGCACGAGCGCGCGCTCGTCATCGAACAGGCACTCGGCCAGCGCCTTGGCGAGTTCGGTCTTGCCCACACCGGTGGGGCCCAGGAAGAAGAAGCTGCCGATGGGCTTGTCCGGATCGGAGAGGCCCGCACGGCTGCGGCGCACGGCCGCGGCGACGGCGGAGACGGCCTCATCCTGGCCGATGACGCGCTTATGCAGCTCGCCTTCCAAGCCCTTCAGCTTGTCGAGCTCACCCTGCATCATCTTGGAGACGGGCACACCGGTCCAGGCGCTCACGACCTCGGCGATCTCGTCGGAGGTCACCTGCTCGTTGAGGCCTTCACCGTCCTGCTGCTTTTGTGCCTCGAGCGCGGCCTCGGAATCCTGAATCTGCTGCTGCAGACCCGGAATCACGGAGTAACGCAGCTCGGACGCACGGCCCAAGTCTCCGTTGCGCGTCGCACGTTCCTCTTCGCTCTTGGCCTCATCGAGCTGGCCCTTGAGCTCCTGCACATGGTCGATGGCGTTCTTTTGGTTGAGCCAGCCGGCCTTTTGCACGTTGAGCTTTTCCTGGACCTCGGCGATTTCCTGGCGCAGGGTCTCCAGACGCTCCTTGGAGGCGTCGTCGGTCTCCTTCATGAGCGCCTGCTCCTCGATCTGCAGCTGGGTGAGCTGACGCGTGGTGGCGTCGATCTCGACCGGCATGCTGTCGAGCTCCATGCGCAGGCGGCTTGCCGCCTCATCGACCAGGTCGATGGCCTTGTCGGGCAGGAAGCGGTCGGCGATGTAACGATCGGAGAGGTCGGCGGCGGCCACGAGCGCGCTATCGGTAATGTGCACGCCGTGGAAGATCTCGTACTTCTCCTTGAGGCCACGCAGAATCGAGATGGTGTCCTCGACGGTAGGCTCGGAGACCATCACAGTCTGGAAACGGCGCGCGAGCGCCGCGTCCTTCTCGATGTACTTGCGGTACTCGTCAAGCGTGGTCGCGCCGATCGCGTGCAGGTCGCCACGGGCGAGCGCAGGCTTGAGGATGTTGCCGGCGTCCATGGAGCCCTCGGTGGCACCCGCGCCCACAATGGTGTGGAGCTCATCGATGAACAGGATGACCTTGCCTTCGGACTTCTGCACTTCCTTGAGCACGGCTTTCAAGCGGTCCTCGAACTCGCCGCGGTACTTGGCACCGGCGACCAGCGCGCTCATGTCGAGCTCGATGAGGTCGCGGTCGCGCAGCGTGCTCGGCACGTCGCCGGCCACGATACGCTGGGCGATGCCCTCGACGATGGCCGTTTTACCGACACCCGGCTCGCCGATGAGCACAGGGTTGTTCTTGGTGCGACGGGACAGGACCTGGATAGTACGACGGATCTCGTCGGTACGGCCGATAACCGGATCGAGCTTGCCGGCACGGGCCAGGTCGCAGATGTTGCGGCCGTACTGCTCCAGTGCCTCAAACTGTGTCTTGTCCTCGGCGGACGTCACGCGGTCATCGCCGCGCAGCTCCTCGTAGACCTGCTCGATACGCTCCTTGGTAACGCCGGCGTCGCGCAGCACGCGGCCCGCCTCACCTTTGTCCTCGGCAAGCGCCATCAGCAGATGCTCGGTCACTACAAAGCTGTCGCCCATCTTGGTGGCCTTCTTCTCGGCCTTCTCGATGACGCGAACGAGCTCGTTGGACAGGCCCATCTGCTGGCCCTCGCCCGAAACCTTGGGTGCGCGGTCGATGGCATCTTGCGTGGAGTGTGCAAGCTGGGCTGGGTCGGCGCCGATGCGCTCGATAATCACGGAGATATTGCGCTCGCCGGCACCGAGCAGGGCGGACAGCAGGTGAATCGGCTCCACCGCGCCGGCCTGTGCGTCGGCAGCCGTGCTCATGGCGGTCTGCAACGCCTCGCGCGACGTCATTGCTAGCTTATCGATTCTCATGGAATCACCTCTCTTGGGGCGGCCGCCCTACGGGGCGGCTTCACGTTGTCCGAGAAGTATTGTTGCCAGCTTTGTACGATCTTATACACAAATCTAAGTCTCTATATATAAGATTTTCTGAGTGATTAAGAGATAGGGGGCAGGCACGCTCACCCGCTGCGGTCTCGTCCCCTTACTATCTCAATCTGTAACATCTAGCGGCTGTTTATGGCTCCAGATGTTATAAATCAAGATGAAATGACCAGCGGCACCCGTTTGTCTCAATCTGTAACATCTACTCGGCAAATAGAGCTCTATCTGTTACAAATCGAGACGAACAGAAGACACCCGAATCGAAAATCTAAATCTGTAACACCAGGCCCACTTTTAGCGGCCAAGATGTTACAGGTCGAGAAAAACCGAGAACCGCCACAAAGGTGCCTGTCCCCTTTGTGGCGGTTCTCGACAAAAAAGAAGCCGCCCCATTAACAGAGGCGGCATCAAGCAAGTCTATTTATTAGCGTCCCTCAAGACCCAACGAGAACGTCGCGGTAGCCCCGGACACACCTTTCCCTCGGGCGACCCTCGCGAAGCGCGTGAGCACGAGGGAAAGGTGTGTCCGGGGCGTACAGCAACGTTACTCGGCAGCGGCCTTGAACTTGTTGTAGTTGATCAGGCAGCCGGCCTTGACGATGGCACGCTCCTCAGCCGTCATATCGGCAATGTAGAGCTCAATCTGCTCGACCGCACCATCGGCGCGCACCACGTAGGCGGCGATGTCCTTTAGGTCGCCGTCGAGCGCAGCGCGGATACCCGGCACGAAGACGTAGTCGCCCACCTCAAAGTTGGGCTCGGCCTCCATCTGGAAGGGCACCATGCCCCAGTTCATCACATTGGAGCGATAACGCTTGGTGGCGTACTCGTGGACGATGTTGGCCAGACCGCCAATCACGCGCTGGCAGCTCGCGGCCTGCTCGCGGGCAGAACCGTCACCGGGCTTCTTGGCATAGAGCATGGAGCCGTACTCGGTCGCCTTGGCATCGGCCACGACGCCGGCGCCGGCCAGCGCCTCAAACACGCCGGCAAGCTCGGCATCGAGCGCGGCCAAGTCGCCCGCGGCCTCGCCGGCAACGCGGCGCTTCTCCACCGCGTCGACCTCCTTGGAGCGGCCCACGTAGGCCGGATCGCGGCGGCTGAGCGTAAACTCTGCCAGGCCCAGCGGATTGGAGCGGAAGGAGCTCGTCTCGCCCGAGGGAATGAGCTCGTCGGTCGTGGTGACCGGGTCCATGATCTTGGAGCACACCTTGAGCAGGATATCGTCGCCGAGAGGCTCCATCGCGGGCCATGGCTTGATGTTGGGTCCTTCGACCAGCTCGTCGGCAGGCTCGGCCTTGCCAAAGCCCCAGTACACGCGCTTTTTATACGGCGCGTCGTCAAAGGTGTACTCGCAGGCCTCGTCCCAAGTCTCCTCGGGCAGGTCGGTCGCCGGCGTCAGGACGCCGCCGTTGGCGGCCGTCGCCGCAATGGAGCGAGCGTCCATTAGGGCCACGGCGCTCAGCTGACCATTGCCCGGCTTGGAACCCTCGCGGTTGGGGAAGTTGCGCGTGGTGTGGCGGATGGACAGGCCGTTGTTGGCAGGCGTGTCGCCGGCGCCAAAGCACGGACCGCAGAACGCCGTGCGCACGATCGCGCCGGCCTCCATAAGGTCGTAGATATAGCCACGGCGCGTAAGTTCGAGCGCCACGGGCTGGCTCGTGGGATAGACCGACAGCGAGAACTCGCCGCAGCCGGTATTGGCACCCTTGAGCACGCGGGCAGCCTGGACCACGGAGTCGTAGTTGCCGCCCGAGCAGCCGGCGATAACGCCCTGTTGCACATGCAGCTTGCCGTCGACGATCTTGTCGAGCAGGCTAAAGTGCGTCTTGCCCTCGCCGATCTTGGCGGCCTCGAGCTCCACCTCATGCAGGATGTCCTCGAGGTTCTCGTTGAGCTCCTCGATCTCAAAGCCGTTGGAAGGATGGAATGGCAGCGCGATCATGGGCTTGATGCTCGACAGATCGACCTCGACGCAACCGTCGTAGTAGGCGACATCGGCGGGCTTGAGCTCGCGGTAGTCGTCGCCGCGACCGTGCATGGCCAAAAACGCGTGCGTGTCCTCGTCGGTGGCCCAGATGCTCGACAGGCAGGTGGTCTCGGTGGTCATGACGTCGACGCCGTTGCGGTAATCGGTCGTCATGCTCGCGATGCCGGGGCCCACAAACTCCATGACCTTGTTCTTGACATAGCCCTTGGCAAAGACGGCACGGATGATGGCGAGCGCCACGTCGTGCGGGCCGACGCCGGGACGCGGGGCGCCCGTGAGGTAGATAGCGACGACGCCGGGATAGGCAACGTCGTAGGTGTCGCGCAGCAACTGCTTTGCCAGCTCGCCGCCGCCCTCGCCCACGGCCATGGTGCCCAGGGCGCCATAGCGGGTGTGCGAGTCGGAGCCCAGGATCATCTTGCCGCAACCGGCGAAGTTCTCGCGCATAAAGGAGTGGATGACGGCGATGTGCGGCGGAACGAAGATGCCGCCGTACTTTTTGGCCGCGGAAAGGCCAAAGACGTGGTCGTCCTCGTTGATGGTGCCGCCCACGGCGCACAGCGAGTTATGGCAGTTGGTAAGCACGTAGGGCAGCGGGAACTGCTCCATGCCCGAGGCGCGCGCCGTCTGGATGATGCCGACAAAGGTGATGTCGTGGCTCGCCATGGCATCGAAGCGAATCTTGAGCGCCTCGGGGTCGCCGGACGTATTGTGTGCCTGGAGGATCGAATACGCGATGGTGCCGCGCTTGGCATCCTCGGGCGTCTGCGTAATACCGCGCTCGGCAGCCTCGGCCGCAGGCACAACCTCGCTGCCGCCGCGCAGGTAGATGCCGTCCTCGTACAGCTTGACCATACTGTCTCCCACTCTGCCCAAAAGATTTGGGCGCATAGCATGCATTCGTTCAATATCGTGCCATAGAACGGTTGCGAATGGGTTACGAATCTGCACGTTCACTTTATCTCGGTAAAGTACAGGACGAGCCCGATGTGGGTCAGCAGATTTGGTGCAAGAGCGTCCCTTTCGACTAGTCATTTAAGAACGTCCCCAATGACTACCCATAACAACGCCGCTGCTTTGGCAACGACAGCGAGCGGGTCCCAATGACTACCAACGACTACCGCATCCGGAACAAGGCAACGCCGCAGGTAGAGGATGGACAGCGAGCGGGCCGCATTTCCAAAGTGAGGAACGTCCCCAAGTGCCGCATCCGGACCATGGCAACGCCGCAGGTAGAGGACGGACAGCGAGCGACGTCCAGAGCGAACAAGTTGGCATGAAAAAGGCAAGGCATAGACCTTCTGGTCATGCCTTGCCTTTTGAATGACAAATTGTCGCCCTGGGCGGCGCGCAGCGTCGACCGGTCCGCCGTTCGTTAGAACGGCGGAACCTAGAGATCCCCGCCGGCGCCCAGCAGCTTGCGCATGACCTGTTCGGGATTAACCGAGCCATCGCGCGGGGCCAGGGAGGTGATCTTCTTCTGCATCTTGTACTCGTGCAGCTCGTCCTCGAGCTGGCGCATGCGGGCGCGGAGCTTTTCGTTCTCGCGCTCGCGCTCCTCGGCACGCTCCTTCATATCGAGGATGCGCACCACGCCGGCAAGGTTGATGCCCTCGTCGGTCAGCTGGTTGATGAGCTCCAGGCGCTCGATATCGGCACGCGAATACAGGCGCGTGTTGCCGCCCGAGCGCTGGGGGTTCACCAGGCCCTTGGACTCGTAGACGCGCAGAGTCTGCGGATGCATGCCGGTCAGCTCGGCCGCCACGCTGATCATGTACAGCGGTTTGTTCCTATTGTCCTCGGCCATGCTACCTGACCCCTTTCCGTCTCGTTATCGTCCATCATAAGCCCGCAGGCGTGGGCGTGCACCGCGACCGCCCTAGAACGTCGCCTTGTAACGGTTGACCTTCTCGCGGTAGTCGCGCGTGTCGGCCTCGCGCAGCTTGGTCATGGCATCGCGCTCGTCATCGGATAGGTTCGTGGGAACCTGTACCTTGATCTCGACGAGCAGCGCGCCCGTACGGCCACGGTGCTTAACGTCGGGCGCCCCCATCTCCTTAAAGCGGAACTTCTTGCCCGTCTGGGTACCCGCAGGCACTTTCAAACGGACCGTCGCACCGCCGGGCGTGGGCACGTCCACCGTGCAGCCGAGCGCCGCCTCGTAGACCGAGACCGGTACCTCCATGGTCACGTCGGCGCCTTTGCGCTTAAACAGCGGGTGCTCCTCCACATGCGTGGTCACGACCAGGTCGCCGCGCTCGCCACCGGCGACGCCATACTCGCCGCGACGCTTGTAGCGTAGCTTGCCGCCGTCGACCGCGCCCGCGGGCACCGAGACCGTAATGGTCTGCTGCTCGCCTGTCGAGGGAATGCGATAGGTGACCTTGTGCGTCACGCCGCGAAACGCGTCCTCGGCCGTCACATCGACGGTCAGCGACAGGTCGCCGCCCTTGCGAGCGCGGCTGCGACCCGCGCCGGCACCGGCAGCGCCCGCAGCCCCGGCAAAGCCCGAGCCCCAATCGCTGCCCCAGGCGCCGTTGCCGCTAAAGATGCTGTCGAAGATGTCGCCCCAGCCGCTGGCACCCGCGCCGGCACCGTAGCCGCCGCCATACGCGCCGCCTGCGCCCGGCATGCCGCCAAACATGAGCATCTGGTCGTACTCTTTGCGCTTCTTCTCGTCCGAAAGCGTCTCGTAGGCCTCGCTGATCTCCTTGAACTTGGCCTCGTCGCCGCCGGCGTCAGGGTGATATTTTTGCGCGAGCTTGCGAAACGCGCTCTTGATCTCTTTGTCGGAGGCGCTCTTGGATACGCCCAGGATGTCATAGAAGGTTTTGCCTGCAGCCATCGTAGCTCCTCTCCTGTTTTATCCGTCGCCCAGCGGGCGGCGGTTCATGCTTTCATATGGCACTAGGCCAGAAAGGGCCCCGGGTGTTGCCCCGGGGCCCTTCTCAATTACTCCTCGGCGCTCTCGGCCGTATCGGCCGCAGCATCCTCGGGCGCCGCTTCGGGCTCCGGTGCGGGGCGCTTTTCGCCACCGTAGGTCACCGTCACCATCGCGGAACGCAGGATGCGGTCCGCCATGCGGTAGCCCTTCTGGTACACGTCGTTGACGGTCTCGTCGTACTGCGACGAGTCCTCGACGCGACCCACAGCCTGGTGCTCGAGCGGATCGAACGCCTCGCCCTTGGGGTCGATGGGCTCAACGCCCTCGTGCGCAAACACATCGAGTAGCTTGGCATGCACCGCGTCGACGCCGTCGACGAACTGCTTAAAGTCGTCGGCAAGCTCTTGGCTGCGGGCATGGTCGATCGCGCGCTCGATATCGTCGACCACCGGCAGCAGCGCAGTGACAAGCTTCTCGGTCGCGCGCTCACGCTCGGCGATACGCTCGCTGGCGGTGCGGCGACGGAAGTTCTCCCAGTCGGCCTGCAGACGGGCGGTGCGCTCGGTGGCGTCCTTCGCCTTGTCCTCGGCAGCCTTCTGAGCCTCTGTCGCAGCATCGAGCTCATTGCGCACGTCGGCAAGCTCCTTCTGGGCCTGCTCGAACTTGAGCTTAAAGTCGTTGTCGGCGGCTTCCTCACCGGCGCGGATAGCGGCTTCCACCATCTCGTCCTCGGTCATCGTCGCCTCCTTGTTGGAATCCTCTACCTGGTTCTCGACAGCCTCGGCGGCCTCGGCCTCGTTGGCCTCGGTATCGTCGACGGCCTCTACGGGAATCTTCACGTCCTTCTCCTCAGAGTCAACGGGGGCGGCTCCAACGGCAGCCGCCTCCGTGCGAGCTTTACGGGCGGACATGATTACTTGTCCTCGTCGTCCACAACCTCGTAGTCAGCGTCGACGACGTCATCGTCGGCAGGCTGGGCGCCGGCGGCACCGTCGGTCTGCTGCTGGGCGTCGGCGTAGACAACCTGAGCCAGCTCGTAGGCCACGGACTGCAGGGACTCGCCGGCGGCCTTGATGGCCTCGACGTCAGAGCCCTCGAGCGCCTTCTTGGCATCGGCGATAGCGGCCTCGGCCTTGGACTTCACGTCGGCGGAAACCTTGTCGCCCAGCTCGTTGAGGGTCTGCTCGGTGGAGTAGCACAGGCTGTCGGTCTGGTTGCGGACCTCGACCTCTTCCTTCTGCTTCTTGTCCTCCTCGGCATGAGCCTCGGCGTCCTTGACCATACGATCGACTTCTTCGTCGGACAGAGCGGTGGAGCCGGAGATGGTGATCTGCTGCTCCTTGCCGGTGCCCTTGTCCTTAGCGGAGACCTTGACGATGCCGTTGGCGTCGATGTCGAAGGTGACCTCGATCTGCGGCACGCCGCGGCGGGCAGCCGGGATACCGGTCAGCTGGAACTTACCGAGCGACTTGTTGTCGCGGGCAAGTTCGCGCTCGCCCTGGAGCACGTTGATCTCGACGCTGGTCTGGTTGTCGGCAGCGGTGGAGTAGACCTCGGTCTTGGAGGTCGGAATCGTGGTGTTGCGGTCGATCATCTTGGTCATGATGCCGCCCATGGTCTCGACGCCCAGCGACAGCGGGGTAACGTCGAGCAGCAGGATGCCCTCGACGTCGCCGGTGAGCACGCCGCCCTGGACGGCAGCGCCGTCGGCAACGACCTCGTCGGGGTTCACGGACATGTTGGGCTGCTTGCCGGTCATGGTCTTGACGAGCTCCTGGACGGCGGGCATACGGGTGGAGCCGCCGACGAGGATGACCTCGGTCAGATCGGAGAGCTTAAGGTTAGCGTCGCGCAGGGCGTTGGTGACAGGCTGCTTGCAGCGCTCGAGCAGGTCGCGGGTGATCTTCTCGAACTCGGCGCGGGTCAGCGTGTAGTTGAGGTGCAGCGGGCCGGACTGGTTCATAGTGATGAACGGCAGGTTGATAGTGGACTGCTGGGCGGCGGAGAGCTCCTTCTTGGCGTTCTCGGCGGCCTCCTTCAGACGCTGCAGGGCCATGGGGTCCTGACGCAAGTCGACACCGTTCTCCTGCTGGAACTTATCGGCCATCCAGTCGATGACGCGCTGATCCCAGTCGTCGCCGCCCAGGTGGTTGTCGCCCGAGGTGGACAGAACCTCAAACACGCCGTCGGCGAGGTCGAGGATGGAGACGTCGAAGGTACCGCCGCCCAGGTCGAAGACCAGGATGCGCTGGTCGGAGCCCTGCTTGTCCAGGCCATAGGCCAAAGCGGCAGCGGTCGGCTCGTTGACGATACGCTTAACGTTGAGGCCGGCGATCTTACCGGCGTCCTTGGTGGCCTGGCGCTGGGCGTCGTTGAAGTAGGCCGGGACGGTGATGACGGCGTCGGTGACGGTCTCGCCCAGATACTTCTCGGCGTCGGCCTTCATCTTTGCGAGCGTCATGGCGCTCACCTGCTCGGCGGTGTATTCCTTGCCCTCGATGTCGACGACGGCACGGCCACCCTGGCCCTCCTTGACCTCATACGGCACTGTCTTGAGCTCGGAGGTGCACTCGGAGTACTTGCGGCCCATGAAGCGCTTGATGGAGAACACGGTGTTCTTGGGGTTGGTGACCGCCTGGTTCTTAGCGGCCTTGCCCACGACGCGGTCGCCGTCGGCACGGAAGCCCACGACAGACGGGGTGGTGCGGTCGCCCTCGGCGTTCACGATGATGGTCGGAGAACCGCCCTCGAGAACGGCCATTGCGGAGTTAGTAGTACCAAGGTCGATACCAAGAATCTTGCCCATTAGAAATTCCCTCTCTCTTGTGCGTTTGCACCGACTCGGCGGTCTGCCAAGCGGTCTTTCGGTTTGTCTTTCAGGATGTAGTGTATCCCCTTATGGACCGGAATATACAAAATCTAAGTCAATTCATATAAGATTTCTTATCACTTAGAGTTTAGGTTCTCGAATGCGCAGGTAGATGCGCTGATTGAGTTCTCGGCAAATCTATCGAGATCTATGTAGAGATGGCTGAGGTTTGGGCCGGGGGTGCCTGGGGCTGCTTTACGGAAAGCTCGTCCCGGTTTGAGTGTGGATTCCGGGTCGTAGTTTCCGTCTGAAGGCTCAACCGGAAACCATATCCCGTTTTGAGAGCTGATACCGGGTCGCAGTTTCCGCTAGCGGGCCCAACCGGAAACTGTGACCCGTTTTTCGACCAGATAACGGGATGCGCTTTCCGAAAGCCCACTCAATTGCTCAATAATTCGAGTCACCTTTAGCTAACATCTGCACAGCTCACCAGCCTCACCTGTGCGTTTCTTAGTAAGCCGTGGCATACTCGGCGAATGGTATGAAGATGCCGGCCAGAGGGTATTGCAAACGGTCGCTCACGTGGTATGTTTTTGCCCGAATCAAACCGGCGCGCATCGCCTGTAGCGTCGGTCAACAGAGAGGAAACTACCATGGCTCATCCCGTAATTGATGCCGACGAGTGCATCGCTTGTGGCGTTTGCGTCGACTCCTGCCCCGCTGGCGTTCTGGAGCTCCAGGACGTCGCTACCGTTGCTGACGAGGACTCCTGCGTCGCCTGTGGCGCTTGCCAGGACGCTTGCCCCGCCGGCGCGATCACCGAGATCGTCGAGGAGTAACAACTCCCCCACTTGCACACTCACGAGTACACCGTGCACAAAAAAGGAGGCCTCCGCATCGCCGCAGAGGCCTCTTTTTTGTGCGGATAGCTAATTTGGCACCGTCGCAGGTTGAGCATAAGTCAGCGAAAACGCCCCTAAGCGAGCAAGGTGACGTGAAAGAGAAGGGAAGCGTACTTTTGTACGCGACCGACGATTGAACGTCAGATTGCCGCTTAGGGGCGTTTGCAGCGTCGGCTACGATAGATCGTCTTCGTAGGGCATCAGGTCTGCCAGATAGCCCCTCTCCTTGAGCATAGCCTCGATCTCGTCGAGGGTTTGCTCATCCTCTGCCGCGATGCGATGGAAGTGATAGCCGCTCGTCACCGTTAGTAGTGGAAAGCTCTTGCCGCTCTCGATATCGTGCAGGTAGCGCTCAACATCGCGACGATTGCGGATGTCCAGGTCGGCCGTGATTTTACCGTACACGCGGTGGTTGACGATCACGTTGAGCACGGCGCCTCCGGCGTCGACGATACTCGTGAGCTCATCGCCTGCCTGCTCCACGCTATGGCGAACCTTGACCAGGCGCGTGGGCACGGCGGGGCTGCTGGGGGCCTCCTGCAGCACGTAGCCGCGATTGGTCGCCACGATATCGTGCCCATCGGCGCGCAGCAGGGCGATGTCTTGCACGACAACCTGGCGGCTCACACCCACCTCGCGAGCAAGCGTACTGCCGGAGACGGGGTCTTTGGCTCGTTCGAGCACGCCCATGATGGCACGGCGACGCTCGCGGGCGTCCATTATTTACCGTCCAGCAGACGCAGGTGCTTAAGCGAGAGGTCGAGAATCGGCGCAGAGTGCGTCAACGCCCCCGAGCTAATAAAGTCAACGCCCAGGTCGGCAAGCGCACGGATATTGCTGGCATCCACGTTGCCCGAACACTCGGTCTTGGCGCGACCGGCAATAAGCTCAATCGCGGCAGCCATGTCATCGTGGGTCATGTTGTCGAGCATGATGATGTCGGCGCCGGCCTCCACGGCCTCGCGCACCATGTCCAGGTTCTCGCACTCGATCTCGACCGTCGCGGTAAACGATGCATGGGCGCGCGCCATCTCGATCGCACGCGTCACGCCGCCGGCGGCATCGATGTGGTTGTCCTTGAGCATGACGGCCGTCGACAGGTTGTAGCGGTGGTTGCTGCCGCCGCCGATCTCGACCGCGGCCTTCTCGAAGACGCGCATACCCGGCGTGGTCTTGCGCGTGTCGACGAGCACGGTCTTGGTGCCCTCGAGCGCCGCAGCCATCTGGTGCGTATAGGTAGCGATACCGCTCATGCGCTGCAGGTAGTTGAGCGCCACGCGCTCGCCCGAAAGCAGCACGCGCGCATCGCCGCGTACCTGGCCCACATGGTCGCCGGCGTGCACCTCGTCGCCATCGGCAACGTCAAACAGCACCGAGCTCTGCGAATCCAGCAGCTCAAAGGTGCGAGCGAACACATCCAGGCCCGCGATGATGCCATCGGCCTTGGCGATGAGCTCCACCGTGGCGGGACGCGCCGTGGGGCACACGCTCGCCGTGCTCACGTCCTCAAACGTAATGTCCTCGCGCAGAGCCTGCAGAATCAGATCATCGACGACGAGCTTCATGGTAATGGGGTTCATGGTCTACTCCTCCACGGCCTGCGTGCCGGCGGCACGGGCCAAATCATCGATTGCCAGGGTGTCGGCGCTCAGGGCGCGATGACGGCCATCGAGCGCGGGCTCGCCCGCCTGCTCCACGGCGAGCGACTCGCCGGTACGCATGTGCCACGCGGCGCGACGACCCCAGACCAGCGCCTCGAGCAGGCTGTTTGATGCAAGGCGGTTCTTGCCGTGAACGCCGTTGCAGGCCGTCTCGCCGGCGGCGTAGAGCTCGGGCATCGAGGTGCGGCCGTCCTTGTCGACCCACACGCCGCCCATAAAGTAGTGCTGCGTGGGTGTGACGGGAATGGGCTCGTCCAAGATGTCGCGGCCGTCCTCCAGGCAGCGTGCGCGAATGTTGGCAAAGTGTCCGGTCACCACGTCGCGCTCAACGGGGGCAAAGCTCAGCCACTCGTGCTCGGTACCATCCTGCTTCATCTGCTCGCGAATAGCGGCAGCGACCACATCGCGCGGCTGAAGCTCATCGGTAAAACGCTCGCCGGCGGCGTTGAGCAAAATCGCGCCCTCGCCGCGGCAGCTCTCGCTGATCAGGAAGGTGCGGCCCGGCTGCGGCGAGAACAGTCCCGTGGGGTGAATCTGCACGTAGTCCAGGTGCTCCATCTTAATGCCATGCTCCTGGGCAATGTAGCAGGCATCGCCGGTGAGCTGCGGGTAGTTGGTCGAGTGGTCGTACACGCCGCCGATACCGCCTGTAGCCCACAGCGTGTGGCGGGCATGGATCTTAAACGGCTCGCCGGCATGCACGCCCTCGGCGGCATTTGCCAGCTCGTCGGCGGGGCGAACCGAGTTGTCCTCGTCCACGGGAACGGCGACGACGCCGAGGCACGCCGTGGCGCCATCACGCTCGCCCGCCAGAATGTCGGTCATGGCCACGTGCTCCAAAATCTGCACGTTATCCAGCTTGCGAACGGCCTGGAGGAGCTTGGTCGTGATCTCCTTGCCCGTAATGTCGGCATGGAAGGCGATGCGCGGGCGACTGTGCGCACCCTCGCGGGTAAAGTCGAGGCTGCCGTCGGCCTTGCGCTCAAAGTCCACGCCCATGGCCAGCAGGTCGTTGATGACCGAGCGGCTCGAGCGGATCATGATGTCGACGCTCTCGCGGCGGTTATCGTAGTGGCCGGCGTGCATGGTGTCCTCAAAGAAGGCGTCGTAGTCAGAGCCTTCGGGAAGCACGCAGATACCGCCCTGCGCGAGCATCGAATCGCACTCGTCGACAGTGCCCTTGGAGAGCATGATCACGCGCGTGCTCGTCGGCAGATTGAGGGCCGCGTATAGGCCCGCCACGCCGCAACCGGCAATGACGACGTCGCACTCCATGTCGGGGCATTGTTTGGTTTCCACAGGAATCCTCTCCCTTGCAATGTGGCATAAGGGATGGTCCCTCATGTCACATCGTTCTAGCGCGCCGCGTATTCGAGCATGCGGTCGAGCGTGAGCTTGGCCTGGTCGGCGGCCTCATCCGACACGCCAATCTGCACCTCGCCCTCGCCCGTCTCCAGGCAGCGCACGAGCTTTTCGAGCGTGATGAGATCCATGTTGACGCAGGTGGGCTGCACCGCGGGGAAGTAGAACTTCTTGCCGGTGCCCTGGCAACGCCGCTCGAGCTCGTAGAGCACGCCGCGGACCGTCACGATGATAAACTCGCTCGCGTCCGACTCCTCGGCATACTTGATGATGCCGGCAGTGGAGCCGATGTAGTCGGCCTCGGCCAGGACGTCGGCCTTGCACTCGGGGTGCGCCAGCACGAGCGCGTCGGGGTGCGCCTCCTGCGCGTCGACGATCTGCTCGACGGTGATGATGTGATGGCGCGGGCAGTAGCCGTTGTTGAGGATGACGTGCTTTTGGGGCACCTGCTCGGCCACAAAGCGGCCCAGGTTCTGGTCGGGAATGAACAAGATGTGCTGCTGCGGCAGCTCGGAGACGATCTTGACGGCGTTAGAGCTGGTAACGCACACGTCACTCCAGCTCTTGATCTCGACCGTCGAGTTGACGTAACACACCACGGCCAGGTCGTCGCCATATTCGGCGCGCGCTGCGTCGACCGTCTCGTGCTTGACCATGTGCGCCATGGGACAGTCCGCGCCCGGATCGGGCAGCAGCACGGTCTTGGTGGGGTTGAGCAGCTTGGCGCTCTCGCCCATAAACTCCACGCCGCACAGCACGATAGTCTGCTGCGGCAGGCTCTTGGCAAGCTTTGCCAGGTAGAAGCTGTCGCCGACGAAATCGGCCACAGCCTGAACCTCGGGCGCCACATAATAGTGCGCCAGGATCACTGCGTCACGTTGGGTTTTTAGCTGATGAATGGCCTCGACGAGCTCTGCGGGCACCAGTGCCGCGCGCTCCGTTGCCGTCGTTGCCGATGCCAGGCCGGCCGCGATATCGCGTGCAAGCTCCGATGCATCCATGTTCGCGCTCTGTGCCATCAAGGCCCCTCTCTTTTGGCGAATCTTGGGGCTTTAGTATGACACCTGGCTTTACAGCTGACAAGACAGCTGTAAAGCCAGGTGTAAAGTTGGAATAAGGATTCAATCTTGGGGCGGGTCCATTTTCGAACTGGCAAGCTGAGGACAGTCGAAAATGGATCCGCCACACGGTTCGAGCGGCCCGTTTTATCTTAGTCCGAGAGGCGGTGGGCATAAAAGCGGGTCTGGATCGCTCGATCCGGACCCGCTGGGAGCTGGTGCGCGGTTAAGCGCGGCGCTTCATGATGGCCCACGCCAGCAGCAGGACTGCCACACCGGCAGCGAGCACGGCACCCGCAATGACATAAGTGCTGTCGCCGGACTCAGGCAACGCCTCCTTGCTAGCCCTCTTCTTAGGCTTGGAAGTCGTAGTCGTGGTGGTCTGGCCAGGAGCGGGCTTGGCAGCCTCGGCAACGGTAAAGGTCGTCTCGGCCGTGCCCGTGGTCGAAACCACGCTCAGCTTGTGTTCGCCCACGCCGAGCGTATTCAGGAAGCTCGCCTTAAGCGTCACGATCGTAGAGCCCTCGGTGAGCACGTAGTTCTCGGGCGCGACCTCCTTATCGTCGACCAGTACCTTCTGGAAGAACGCGAGCGGTGCGCTCGAACGGAAGCTCAGGTCCTTGGCGGCGTCAACCACCATCGTCTGACCCTTACCGTCGATGATCTCGGGTACCAGAATCGCAATTTCCTCGGTTGCGCCCTGATCGCCGCAGACGGTGCACTCCTGGTGTTTCTTGCCCTTGGCCTCGGTAGTCGCCGGTTTGTCGACAACCCACTTAAAGGTATGCGCGGCCTTGTCGATGATGTCGTCGCAGCGGCAGTTATGCCAGTGGTTCTTGGCATCGCGTGCCCAGCCGGAGCCGTCGGGCTCGTGCTTAAGCACGCCCTCGACTGTCACATTCACATCGCCCTCGACGTCCTTGAGCTCATAGGTGCCCTTGGCGGAAAGCTTAACGGACGTGCCGTTGACCTTGACGGCGTAGTCCTTGCCCGCAAAGTACGCGCTGTCGATGCCCATGGTGAGTGTTGCAGTCCCGTGCCAATCGAGCTCGGTTGCCGTCGAGGTGAGCGCGTAGCCCACCTGATTGCTCGGCAGCGTCACGACCAGCTTGGGACCGGCCGCCACGGTAACCTCGGTGGCGGAAGAAGCGTCGTAGTTGGCCTTGGCCTGGTAGCGCACCTCATACGTGCCGGCGGCAAGACCCGTAAGCTCGGTCACGCCCTCGTCCACCGCCTGATACTCGTCAGCACCCTTGGCACGCCACTCCATCGTCGCGTCGACGCCCGTGATCTTGCCGTCACGCTTGCCGCTCACGGTCTCGGCCGTGGCCTGGACTTTCGGCGCACCCTGGGGCGCCTTCTTGATGGAGAACTCGCACGTCAGGCCTTCGGCGGGAAGCTTGTAGTTACCCGCGTCGTCGCCCGTCAGCTCGGTGATTTTCGCCGTGTAGGTGCCGGCCTTGACCTTGGCGCCGTCGACGTACGCGGAGATATCGTCACCTTCGATGACATTGTGGAGCTTCGCCTGGGGGCAGTGCTCCTCGCCGTCGTAGGTGAACCCAGTAGTGGTGTCCCACGTTACGGCAAGCTCGCGCTTACCGATCGTAAAGGTGCCGTCCTTGAACGTGATCTTGTAGTTGGAGTTGGCGCCCTCAGGCTGCGTCAGGTGCAGAGCATAGCCACCGTCGTGCACGCTGTCGTCATCATCGCGCTCAATCTCAATACCCTGAAGGCTCTCGCCCTCAACGAGTTCGCCGGATGTGATCGCCCACGTAAACACGGGGTCGGCCTCGCCGTAGGTCTTAGAAGCGGCCTGGGCGGTGACCGTAATCGCGCGCGGCTTGACCTCGAGCGTGACCTCGCCCTCGGCGGTCGCACCGTCAATCGTCACCTGGTAAGCAACGGTCAGCGTGCCGACGTCCTTAATCTTGGGGGCCTCGAGGGACCATTTCTTGCCGTCGGTGCTGTACTGGGCCGTCGCGCCCTCGGGCAGACTCGTCGCATCAACCGTGTGATACGCACCGTCGTACTCGTCGGAGTAGCCCTTGATGCCGAAGGCGGGAATCTCGACAGACTCGCACTCGTAGCCGCACGTCTTGCAGCGCTCGTGCTTGGAACCGGGCTTATCGGCCGTGGCGTCCTGGTCGACGACCCACTCAAAGTCGTGCTGGGCGCGGTCAACGTCCTCCTTGCCGCAGGTGCAGGTGTTCCAGTGCTCGGCGTCGTCGTGCTTCCAACCGCTACCGTCGGCCTTCTTGGGGCCGTCCTTGACCTCAACCGTCAGGGCCTCAGAGGCGTTATGGTTACGGTCGGCCTTAAGACGAACGCTGTATTTGCCAGCGGCGAGGCCCTTAACCGACGTCTCGCCTTCGGCAATCCACTGATAGTCGCCGGCGGCCTCGGCTTTCCACTCGTAGGTGTTATCAATCCCGTCGATGCTGCCATCCGCCAAGGCATGTCCGGTCGCGGCCGTCGTCTTAACGTCCTTGGGAGCAGCCTGTTCGGCGGGGGTGATTTTTATCTCGAGCTCGCCCTCCACCGGCACGTAGTCGGGTGCGGTAATACGGTACTTAATTGTCTCGGCACACACGTTGTAATAGATATCGCGCGTGACATTGGTATAGGAGGGGATTTGGTCTTCGTACAGCGAGCCACCATCGACGCTATATTCGATCTTCATGCCCTCGGGGGCGTTGTCGACCGTCACCGACGGCGAGTGAGCCTTGCCATCATAGGTGCCGTCAAAGCCCTTGGCCTGAACATTCTCGAACTGGGTGCCGTAGATGCTCCAGTAGAAAAACTTGCAGGAGTAAATTGACTCGTAGGATGAGAAGTTTCCCAGGCCCCAGAGCTGGCTCCGGTACGCACCTGGATCTTTCTCCGAAACCGATTCGCCCCAAGCGAGGCGTTCGAAATCGACGCCCTCTTTAAGCTCAATCCATTCGTCGCCAAGCTTATACGTCACCTTAATGCGAGGCGTTATCTCCTCACCCGTCCACTCATAAGACGGAACGTCGTTGAGCACGTCACCGTTGCTGAACCTGACGTTATCCTTCAACTTGTCGTAGCCAATGATTTCGACCTTGCAAAGATCCTTGCGGCTGGAGTCCTTCTCCGCAAGCGAGGCGGGGTTAATCTTGAACACGCGCTCGAGCGTAACATCGCTCTGTCCCTCGATGGCAACCGTCGCCACCACGCGATAGGTACCCGCATCGCACGGCTGCGACCCTTCCATCTCGATGCCCACGGTGTCATTCTCATCCACGAAACGGTAAAAGCGTGCGCTCACAATCGTTACCTTGCCCTGGGCTACAGCGTTGTCCTTTTGAGACGGCTTAGTCGTAGCAAGCACGGCATCGCGCGGCTTGCCGTTGTAGGTAAAGCTCAGGTCGCCGCTCTTGGACGACATCAGCGAGATCTTCTCGCCATCCCCGGAGTAGACACAGTGCGAGGCCTCATACTGTCCGTTGCACGTAGCCGCGATGCTGTACCCATCCTTGTTGGTGGAATAGATCCACTCGTGCTCGTGCTTGCGATGGATAACCTTGACCTTGCCATCGGTAACGTCGTATGCAAGGTTTTCGTTGGCGAGCTTGAGCCTGCTCGCGAGATCCTCCTGCGAAAGATCGCTCGTGACAAGGTCCACATACTCATAGTAGTAATACTGCTTATTGGACTCGGGATCGAACTTGGTATCGTCGATAGACAGGACGGCTGTGCCCGTAAAAGACTCATCGACGTGAACCTTACCGTAGCTACCGACATCGGACGCGACATCGGACGCATCGACGCCCTTCGCCTTGGCCGTAGTGACCTTCGTGTTGCCGGCGAGCGTCACAGAACCAAGGGCGTAAACCGCGCAGCGCTTCTCGTCCTGACCGCTTATGTCGCGACCGTTGAATCTATCAGAGGGGAACACGAACGAATCGTCGATAACCGTACCGTTTATGGTGCACGACGCATCCTTTGCCACCGCAATGGCACTCGTCATGTGCATCTGATATTGAATACCCCACACATTGAACATATAAGAGCAGGGTCCATTCCATGACGTGTTATTTGTTGAACGGATACTGCAGTTATTCAGGGCGACTATGGCATTTTTGACGCCAATATTGCCCGCATGCACATGACCGCTCTCAACCTTCATCTCGTCGCACGCAATCATTCCCTGACTGTTGTTTTCGAACGTGCAGCCGTTCAACGTAACTTTTGGAGTCTTCGACCGCCCGACCACGCTCAAGGCGCCGACGCAGTCATCACTATTATTCTTAAACGTACAGTTGACAAACGTTGCATCCACCGCGACCTGGCTGCCTCTGATAGTTACAGGCGCCGGCGAGGCTTCGTAAATTTCATTACCCTTGTCAACCTTGAATGCGCTGTTCTTGCAGCATTTCCAACCGCTGACACTCACGTTCGTGAAGCTGGCCGTCTCCCCCGCACCCATGGTTCCATAGAGCGTGATTGCCCGATCGGTATCTTTGTTCTCGGTCCTTGAAACAAGCTTGAGGTTTTCCACGGAAAGGTTGAGGCTCTTGCCCGTATTCGGTTTATCGACACCTCCACGCGCTTCGTAATCATTGCTATCGCTCAAAAACGTTTTTCCATCGCAGCGTACCTCGGTCGGGACACCCGAATCACCGATAAACTCGACATAACCGCCCTTGAGCACAAAGAGCGGGTGTTGCGAATATGTAAGGTCACGCTCGACGGTCAGCGGACCGCCCAGAGACGAGCTGTCAGTGAAATATAGGCGGGTCGGGTTCTCCTTGGTGCCACCCTCGACCTCATAGTGGTCGATATCAACCGTGCCGGCAAACCGATAGTCTTTGCCGCCGGAAAGTTGGATTACATCACTTTCGCCATACGAAAGCTCGCTTTTCAGGTGTTTCGGTTTGATCGCGGCGGACGGATACGCCTCGGCTACCGTAGGCGTGGCGAGCGTCGTCGCCACGCCCCCAAGCGCCAGCGCTGCAGCCAGCACGCAAGCAGCAAGTCTGCGCATCCCCATCTTCTTCTCCCTCATCACGGCTCCCCTTACCCCTATGCTTTCGCAATGTTCGCTATCGCTTGGCGCCGGCGGGCGGCCTGACTCCCCGTCCGACCGCCGGCATCGATTGACATGTGTATCCATGGAGTATTGTGCGGCCGTCAAAACTGACGCCCTGCCGCTCAGCGCGAGTTGCGCACCGTGGGGCGCAAACGGGGTGTTCCTCCGCGGGCGGCGCGCACCCAATGTGGCAAAATCGAACTACTAAGGGGGCCCGAATGCTCAAGATCATCGCCTGCGACGACGACGTCGCTTTTCTAGATAGACTGCACCGGATGATCGACCGCTGGTCGACCGAGACGGGCACGGCGGTCGACGTTGCACTCGTCACGCGCGGCGAGGACCTGCTGGCCCGCCATGCCGCATCGCGCGCCGACATCATTCTGCTCGACATGATTATGCCGCTCGTCAACGGCATGGACACCGCGCGGGAGTTGCGCCAATCCGATACAGCCGTGCGTCTGGTGTTCCTCACCTCATCGCCCGAGTTCGCGCTGGAGTCCTATGAGGTCCGCGCCTTCGACTACCTACTCAAGCCCGTAACGTACGAACGCCTGGCGCAACTGCTCGACGAGCTTTCGAGCATGCGACCTGACGCGACCGATGAGCTCGTGACCAAAACGTCCTTTGGATACCATGCTCTGCGCCTGTCCGATATCGAATACGCCGAGGCCCGTAACAAGCACGTGGTATTCCACCTGCGCGACGGGCGCGACATCGAAGCGCTCGAGCCGTTCCGCAACATCGAGGACCAGCTGGCCAAAAACGCGAACTTCTTTAAATGTCACCGTAGCTACCAGGTCAACCTGCGCAATATCGATCACTTTAACCGTACGGATATCGTCATGCGCTCGGGCGCTTGCATCCCGCTGGCGCGCAGTTGCAAGCAGGGTTTCCAGGATGCCTACTTTGCGGCACGGTTCGAGAGCGGGAGGCGCTAATGCTCCCCGCGGCCGAGATGGTACTTTGGGCAATCCACCACGCAACGACCCTGCTTTTTGGCGTTTTTGCCTCGGCGGCGCTCTGCGGCATCGAGATCAACCGGCGTCATGCGCTTGAGCTGGTGATGGTCGGCGCCGTAACCGGATGCGCATTCGGCCTCGCCAATACCGTCGGCGGCGAGCTTTTCGCCCGTCAGGTATATCCGCTCGTCGTGCATCTGCCGCTCGTCATCTACCTGTGCGCGCGCTATCGCCTGAGCCCGCTGCTCGTTATGCTGGGCGTCACCAGTGCTTATCTGAGCTGCCAGTTCAGCAACTGGATGGGCATCGCCGCGCTCGCCGCCACCGACTCGCAAATCGCGTACTACGCGGCACGCATTATCACCACGGCCGTCGTCTTTGCAATCCTGCTGCATTGGGCCAGCGACATCGGTCCGCGCCTGGCGGTTAAAACCCCCACCGAGCTCGAGATTCTGCTCATCCTGCCGCTCGTCTATTACATCTTTGACTACGCCACCAACGTCTACACCACGCTCTTCCACTCGGGCTCCGTGGTGACGGTTGAGTTTTTGGCGTTTGCGCTTTGCGCGTTCTACCTCATGTTTCTTACTGTGTATCTGCGCGAATACGAGGCAAAGGAAATCGCCGAGCGCGAGCGCTGGATGCTCGCGACCCGCGACAGCGCAGCCATCAAGGAGCTCGAGGCCTGGCGCCAATCTGGACGTGAGCTTTCGGTTCTCCGCCACGACATGCGGCACTTCCTGCGCGGCCTTGCGGCTTTGATCGAGGAGGGCCGCATCGACGAGGCGCTCGAGCGCATCGACGAGCTCTGCGAGACAAACGACCGCACCGCTGTGCGCCGCTACTGCGCCAACGACACGGTCAATATCGTGCTTTCGTCATTTAGCTCCGATATCAACCGAAACGGCATCAGCGCCGATTTGCGCGCCGCCGTGCCCGAGAGCGTCCATGTAGCCGACGTCGATCTGTTTAGCGTACTCTCAAACGCCCTGGACAACGCCATCGTCGCCGCAAGCGCCGCTCCCCAGGGCAAGCGATTTGTCGATCTGGACCTGCGTTGCGAGGACGGACAACTGCTACTTTTGGTCTCCAACACGTTTGGGCGCCCGCCGCGCATGGTCGACGGCATGCCCGTGGCCGAGCACACCGGACACGGCTTTGGAACCAGGAGCATTAAGCTTGCCGTCGAGCGCATGAACGGCAACTGCCAGTTTCGCATTCACGGCGATCGGTTTGAGTTTCGCGCAGTGATGTAAGGGCGCGACAAGTCGGCGCCGCGCTCGACCCATCAGGACCGCCTTGCCGGCGCCAGTCCGCTACAGCGGCGCGGCGGCCGGGGTCAGCTGCTTGATGTAGGCCCACATGCGCTGCTTGGCGGCCTTGTCGGTCAGCGCGGCCTCAAAGCCGTCGAGCGCGAGTACACGACGACCCTGCACGTGGGCGACCAAGCCGGGCTTGAGCATGGCGGTATCAAAGTCGTCGATCGCCACGAGCATGTCTGCGTAGGTCTCGCGCATGGTATCGGCCGCGCGATCATCCAACAGCAGGACCGCCTCGGGGTCCAAGGCCTCGAGCGCCTCGCGGAACAGCTCGCACGGCAGGTCCTCGCCTATCGCAACCGCTCCGTCGCCCGCGCCGGCAACACTTGCCAGCACGCAGAAATCCTCGGGCGCGTAACCGATGGCGCCGAGCGCCTTACGCAACGCGGCGCCGTCTGGACCGGCAGCCAGCTCGCCACCCGCACGCTCGGCATCGTCTAAATCACCTTTTACCAGCACAATCGGCGAGCATGCGTTACCCGCGATACGCACGCCGCGACCCGCGAGCGATGCGAGCTCCTGCTCGGCCGCCTGGGCGATGGCTTCTTTTTTCTGGCTTTGTGACGTGGGCATGCGCTCTCCAATCGTTTGCATGCCCACCATTATATAAAAGAGCCGCCCGCGAGTGGTTGCATTGCGGGCCGTTGGGTATAAGCACGGTCGTACTGAGTTTTACGCGGCCGAGCCGCGTCGCACTATGGAGGTCACTATGGCTGACATTAAGCAGATTACCCCCGAGAATTTCGATTCCGTCGTTAACGGCAGCCTTCCCGTGCTTGTTGATTTTTGGGCACCGTGGTGCGGTCCCTGTCGTTCGCTCTCGCCTATCGTTGACGAAGTGGCCGACGAGCTGGCCGGCAAGATTACCGTCGCCAAATGCAACGTCGACGACAATCAGGACCTGGCCATGAAGTTTGGCGTTATGAGCATCCCCACGCTGATTGTCTTTAAGAACGGCGAGGAAATCGACCGCTCCGTCGGTGCGCTGCCCAAGGCCAGGCTGCAGGCGCTGCTTGAGAAGCACCTGTAATACGCCGGTCATGTGTTGCCGTCCATGAGCGGTTTTGTGCCGCTCGCCGGAGAGCCGGGTGTTGCGCCCGCGACCACGGATAGTATGGTAATCACAAACAGCCCCCAGTGAACGGGTGCGGGTCAGACGGACTCGCACCCGTTTTCTTATGCGGCGATGCGCAAAGCGGGCGTAGTAGAATCTGAACCAATGATTAGACCCGTACAAAAGGAGATTTCCCATGCATGACGTCGGAATGAACATGAGCCAGCTTGCCATGAGCGTCAAACAGGTCGACGACACCATTGAGCTCGCCCACGAGTGGAGCCATCAGCTGCTGCATGCGACCGAGAACTTTGACATGGAGCGCATTGGCGCCAAGCTCGAGGCCGCCATGGCGGCGCTCCACGAGGCGCACGACGCACTCGAGGGCTACGAGGAGGCCATCGAGGCCGACCATAACTCCGTTGGCTCCGTAAAGCTGGTGTAGCGTGGCCGAGCACGAGCACGCCTGCGAGCACGAGCATCCGCACGGGCCGACCGGCGACGTGGGCTGCCGTTGCAGCGGCTCCGCCTCCGAGCTGGTCCGTTTTTCGGTCACCGCTCCCGACGACCTGTTGCGCCGCTTTGACGAGCAAATCGCGCGCCGCGGCGACGTTGCCAACCGCTCCGAGGCCGTGCGCGACCTGATACGCGCCTCCATTGCCAAGGAGCAGATGCGAACGCCCGACGAGCAGGTCATCGGGTCGCTCACCATGATCTATGACCACCATACCGGCGACCTGACGCGCCGTCTGGACGAGGTGCAGCACGACTACACCGACGAGATTGTCTCGACCATGCACGTGCATCTGGACCACCACAACTGCTTGGAGATTCTGGCGCTCAAGGGTCACGGCGAACGTGTCTACGAGCTGGCTGACCGCCTGCTGGGCCTGCGCGGCGTTAAGCACGGCGAGCTCACCTGTGCCGCCACCGAGCAGAGCCTGGGGCTGTAGCGGGATTTCCCGCAGCGCACCTGCCAAAAAGGGACAGGTTTGTTTTGGCAGGTTTAACGTTTTACCTACCAAAATAAACCTGTCCCTTTTTGGCAGGTCTCGATGAAGGAGGGTCGCATGCGACATGCGCATATCCATGTAACGGGCATTGTGCAGGGCGTTGGCATGCGGCCATTTGTGTATCGCGAGGCCATGGCGCATGGCATTTGCGGATGGGTGCTTAACGCGGGCGATGGCGTGCATATCGAGGCGCACGCCCTAAGCGAGGCGCTCGACGAATTTGTCGCCGCGCTTTCCGAGCATGCGCCTGCGGCGGCTCGTGTGGAGCATGTCGAGGTTATGGACCTAGCGCCCGGCGACTGGGACGCCGCCAACGAGCGGGGCTTTCGCATTGTGGCATCGCAGGATCAAACCGCCCACACGACGCTCGTCTCGCCCGACATCGCCACGTGCGACGACTGCCTGCACGAGCTGTTCGACCCCGCCGACCGACGCTTTCACTATCCCTTTATCAACTGCACCAACTGCGGACCGCGCTTTACCATCATCCGGTCGCTGCCCTATGACCGAGCGGCCACCTCGATGGATTGCTTTCCCATGTGCCCCACCTGTGCCGCAGAGTATGGCGACCCGCTTGACCGGCGGTTTCACGCGCAGCCCGATGCCTGCTTTGATTGCGGGCCGCACATTACGTGGCGCGAGGCCGGCGAAGCCGCCGCGTCGCTGACCGTCGGCACCACGCGCGAAGCCAGCGACGCCATTATCGACCGCTGTGTTGAGCTGCTGGCCAACGGCGGTATCGTCGCCATCAAGGGTCTGGGCGGATTTCACTTGGTATGCGACGCCTCCAACGAGAAGACGGTAGCCGAGCTGCGCCGTCGCAAGCGCCGCAGCAACAAACCGCTTGCCGTTATGGTGCGCAACCTTGCAGATGTTGAGCGCCTGTGCCATGTCAACGACGTTGAGCGCGGCCTGCTGGCCGGCAGCATTCGCCCCATCGTGCTGCTGCGCCGACGTGCCGTTTGCGAGAGCGGCGGCTCCCCCAACGCGCTCGCACCGTCCGTCGCGCACGATCTACCCGAGCTCGGCGTTATGCTCCCCTACACCCCGCTTCAGCATCTGTTGCTTGCCGCGGCAGACGCCCGCGGTATGCACGCACTCGTCATGACCAGCGGAAACCTGAGCGAAGAACCCATCGAGACCGATGATACCCTTGCATGGGAGCACCTTGTTGCCGCCGGCATCGCTGACGCGCTACTTGGCAACGACCGTGCGATTCTCTCGCGCTACGATGATTCCGTGGTGCGCGTGGTCGGTGGGGTCGCCATGCCCGTTCGCCGCGCTCGCGGATATGCACCCCAGCCGCTGCCGTTGCCGGCGCTCGACGGCGCTCCGTCCTGCGTGCTCGCCTGCGGGCCACAACAAAAGGCCACGATTGCGCTCACGCGTGAAGGGACGAACGGTGAGGCAACCTGTTTTGTATCGCAGTATATCGGCGTTGTTGAAAACGGCGGGACCTTCGATGCCTGGAACGCCGCGCGCACGCGCTTGGAAGATCTCTTTGACTTGGCGCCCGCCGCCTTGGCCTGCGATCTACACCCCAGCTATCTATCGAGCCAGTGGGCGCGCGAGCAGGCGCGAAAATGCAATCTGCCGCTCGTCGAGGTGCAGCACCATCATGCGCACATCGCGAGCGTAATGGCCGAGGCTATCGCCGCGGGCCAGCTTACAACCGACGCGCGCGTCCTTGGCATCGCCTTTGACGGCACCGGCGCCGGCACCGATGGGACCATTTGGGGCGGCGAGTTTCTTGTTGCCAGCCTTGGCGGCTTTGAGCGCGCCGCGCATTTGCGCACCTGGACGCTCCCCGGCGGGGCGGCCTCCGTGCGCGACGCCCGCCGCAACGCCTTTGCCCTGCTCAGTGAGCTCGGCCTGCTTGAACATCCGGGGGCCGAGCGGCTCTTGGACGGCCTAGACGAGCAAACACGCAGCGTGACGGCAACGATGATCGAGCGGAACATCAACAGCCCACGCACGAGCAGTATGGGGCGTCTCTTTGACGCCGCCGCTGCAGTTTTGGGCATTTGCGGGCAGGCAACCTACGAAGGCGAGCCCGCCATCGAACTCGAAGCCGCCGCCTGGCGCGCGCTCGGCAGCAAAATTACCCATGTTCCCGGCGATAAAGACGGCTGTTCCGCATCTGACCCATTGCGACTGGACAGTTTGTTCAGATTTGTATTAAAAACAGACCCTCTAACCAACGGTTTTGGCTCAGATTACCCCGAAGAGGGCTCTCCAGGCACCTCATTTGCGGTTAATACGCCCGCCGGATACCCCAAATCAACCCATTCGGGGCCCTCGCAGACGATCTATACCACCCATTACCACTCTAAAAAGTACAAATCTGAACCAACTGTCCAAACTACCTCGAGCAGGTCTCTCGTCCTGAGCCCCAGCTCACTTTTTGCGGCGCTTTTGGAGGGAACCAGAGCCAGTGTGCCCGCCGACAGGCTCGCACTCGACTTCCATGTCGCCGTCGCGCGCTCCTCGGCACGCATCGCCAGCGAGATCTGCACCCGTGAAGGCCTCGATACCGTTGCGCTCTCGGGCGGTGTGTTCATGAACCGACTTCTGCTCCAGCTCCTCACCCGCGAGCTCAAAAGCGCAGGTCTTACTGTCCTTATCCCCCATACCGTGCCCGTCAATGACGGCTGCATCGCCTACGGTCAGGCGGCGGTCGCAAGCGCTCGTCTTGCGCAGATCGCATCGCAGTAGCTCGCTCTCGCACACCGCTGTGCCCAGCCGTCTCACAGGCGTAACGCGTTTGCCCGCGAACCCCGCGAGCGCTACCATCAACTGATGGATTATTGAGCGCCTATCCAGCGCAAAACGTCTAAAAGGGGAACAATATGTGCCTTGCCGTTCCCGGCAAAGTAGTCAAACGCGACGACGACCTCAAGGCCACCGTCGATATGATGGGCATCGAGCGCCCCGTGTCGCTGCGACTCGTGCCAACGGCGCAGGTTGGCGACTATATTCTCGTACACGCCGGCTTTGGCATCCAGATCGTCGACGAGCAGGAAGCGCAAGAAACACTCGAGCTCGTTAATGCCATGACCGAACTGACCGAAGAAGACCAACTGGCCAGCAACCCGGCCGAGGCATACTAGTGGCGGCCGGACAGCCGGCTCGCTCCGGTATCGACTTTTCGGCATTTCGCGACCCCAAGCTGGCTCGCGAGCTCATCGAACGCATTCGCGGTCTTGTCGGCGACCGTACCATCAACCTTATGGAAGTCTGCGGCACACACACCGTGAGCATCGGCCGCTATGGCTTTCGCTCCATTATGCCGGCCGGGCTCAAGCTGCTGAGCGGCCCGGGCTGCCCCGTCTGCGTTACCGCCAACCGTGACATCGACCACGCGATCGCGCTCGCCAACATAGACGGCGCCATCATCACCACCTTTGGCGACATGATACGCGTGCCCGGATCGTCCACCTCGCTCGCTGCGCAAAAGGCGGCAGGGCGCGATATCCGCATCGTCTACTCCCCGCTCGATGCGCTCGACATTGCCGAGCAAAACCCCGATCGTCCGGTCATTTTTTTGGGCGTGGGCTTTGAGACTACGACGCCCACCATCGCCGCTGCCATCTTGGAGGCCGAGGCGCGCGGGCTTTTGAACTTTTCGGTCTATTGCGCCCACAAGACCACGCCGCCGGCGTTGCGCGCCATCGCCAACGATCCCGAGACCGCCATCGACGGCTTTATCCTGCCGGGCCACGTCGCCACCATCACGGGCTTGGCGCCCTTTAGCTTTTTGGTCGACGAGTTCGATACCCCGGGCGTGGTCACGGGATTTGAACCGGTCGATATCCTGCAAGGCATCTGCATGCTGGTCCAGATGGCTGTCGAGGGCAGGCCCGCGATCGACAACGCCTACCGCCGTGGCGTCAACGCAGACGGCAACCCCGTGGCGCGACAGCTGGTCGAGCAAGTGTTTGAGCCATGCGACACCACATGGCGCGGGCTGGGGCCAATTGCCAACTCGGGCCTTTCCATCCGCCCTGAGTTCTCGCGCTTTGATGCCCATGCTCGCTTTGACGTGCCCGTTGAGGCGACGGTCGAGCCGCGTGGGTGCCGCTGCGGCGACGTGCTGCGCGGGGCCATTACGCCGAGCGGCTGCCCGCTCTTTGGCCGCACTTGCACGCCCGAGCACCCCATCGGCCCGTGCATGGTGAGCTCCGAAGGCAGCTGCGCGGCGTACTACCGCTACCGCGACTATTAGGTTCCGCCGTTCTAACGAGCGGCGGACTGGTCGACGCTGCGCCTCACCCATATAATTCCACCCACGATTGGAGTTTTGGATATGTCCCATAGCATCACCGATAGCAACGTCCTTTTGGGCCATGGCTCCGGCGGTCAGATGATGAAACGCATCATCGATGAGGTCTTTTTGGATGCCTTTGGGACGCCCGAGTTGCTCGAAGGCAACGACGCCGGCGTCGCCGCGCTGCCCGCGAGCGGGCGCATCGCCATGTCGACCGACAGCTTTGTAGTCTCGCCGCAGTTCTTCCCCGGTGGCAACATCGGCCGTCTCGCCGTGTGCGGAACCGTCAACGATGTCGCGACCTCGGGCGCCAACGTGCGCTACCTATCGTGCGGTTTTATCCTCGAAGAGGGCTATCCCATGGATAAGCTCCGCCAGATTGTGCAGACGATGGCCGAGACGGCGCGCGAGGCGGGCGTGTCCATAATCACGGGCGACACCAAGGTGGTCGAGCGCGGCGGGGCCGACGGCGTCTACATCAATACCGCCGGCGTGGGCGAGGTTCCCACGGGCGTGGCGCTCAGCGGCGCCAACTGCCGCCCCGGCGACGTTATCCTGGTGTCAGGCACACTCGGCGACCACGGGATCGCCATCATGAGCCAACGCGAGGGCCTGGCATTTTCGAGCACGATCGAAAGCGATGCCGCGCCGCTCAACCACCTGATTGCCGACGTTTTGGCCGCAGCGCCCGGCACGCGCTGTTTCCGCGACCCCACGCGCGGCGGCCTGGCATCCACACTCAACGAGTTTGCCCAGGCCAGCGGTGTTGCCATGGAGATCGACGAGGATGCCGTGCCCGTGCGCCCCGACGTGCAGGCCGCATGTGAGATGCTCGGCTACGATGTGCTGCAGGTGGCAAACGAGGGCAAGATGGTTGCCGTGGTGCCGGCCGAGCAAGCCGATGCCGCGCTGAGCGCCATGCGCGCCGCCCGCTACGGCGAGAATGCCGCCATCATCGGTCGCGTGCTGCCGCTTGGATCGGACGCCCGTCCCGCCGTGCGCGTTCGCACCGGCTGGGGCTCGACCCGCATCCTCGACATGCTCGTGGGAGAGCAGCTGCCAAGGATTTGCTAGGGCGGAATCGCACGGTCGGCGTGATGTCACCTGATATCCCTGGAGATGTTCAGATTCCAAGCACACCCAACGCGTAAGCCCAGTATTATGGGGTGCGTTTTGAAGCCCAATGACGGGAGCTTTCATGGCAGCAGCTTTTTCCCATGTGATCTTTGATCTGGACGGCACCATCCTCAACACGCTCGAGGACCTGGCAGCCGCCGGCAACCATACCTGCGAGGCGCACGGCTGGCCCACATTTGCCGTTGACGAGTACCGCTACAAGGTGGGAAACGGCATGCTCAAGCTGGTTGAGCGCTTTATGCCCGCCGAGTACGCGGGCGACGGCCGTATGTTTGAGCAGACGCTTGCCGAGTTTAGGGCTTATTACGGCGAGCACAAGGAGGACCACACCGCCCCCTATGCCGGCACGACCGAGATGCTCGACCGCTTGCGTGCCGCGGGTGTGCAGCTTGCCGTGCTCACTAACAAGGACCACGTCTCGGCGGCCCCGCTTATCGAGAAGTATTTTGGTTCCGAGCGCTTTGCGCTGGTACAGGGCCGTGTCGATGCGTTTCCGCCCAAGCCCGAAGCACCCGTCACGCTGCATGTGATGGAAGAGTTGGGCGCCTACCCGGCGACCACGCTCTACGTAGGCGATTCCAATGTCGATATCCTGACCGGCCACAACGCCGGTCTTAAGAGCGCAGGCGTCAGCTGGGGCTTCCGCGGCCGCGCAGAGCTGGAAGCCGCCGGCGCCGACTACGTGGTGGACAGCCAGGCAGAGCTCGCGGCGCTGGTGCTGGGCGAGTAGCGAGCGGGCACCAGAGCGAACAAATTGGCATGAAAAGAGGACGGCATAGACCTTCTGGTCATGCCGTCCTCTTTGAATGACAAGTTGTCGCTCTGGTGCCCACGCAGCGTCGAGCAGTTGCGGCGTTTGGTAAAACGCCGCAACGAACTAGTTCATCATCGCATTCATCATCTCGGTGGTTGCGGAATCGTCGGCAGACCACTCGTTATCCTCGTTGGCGGAATACTTAAAGGTGACCTTGGTGTCCTTGGTCTTAGCGGCCTTGGTCACGTCGACCATCACCTGGCCGGCCATCTTGTACAGCTCGTCCTCGGAAGGCATCGTATCGAGTGCGGCGATCTTCTCCTGATACTGGGTGGCGAAATCTTCGACGATCTTGTTCATGGACTTGCAGGTGATGGTGACCTCGGCGGTCGCGGTGCCCTTGTCCTCATCGACCGTCACATCACCGATCTTGTAATCAAAACCCTCGAGATAGCTCTTGGCATACTCCTCGGGATCGATGCCCAGCTGCTCAAACTCATCGCCCGAAGCCTCTTCCAGGCCGGAGAGGAAATCATCGCCGCCGTTCTTGATCTCGTCAAACTGACTCGTAAGGTCGTTGGTGATGAGCTCCTCCACCGAAGGCCCTCCGCAGCCGGAAAGCAAAACCACGCACGCGACCAGGGCAGCCATCAGGGGCGCAAGCAGCAGCTTCTTTTTCATGACATTCCTCCAAACAAGCGGCGCTGCGTTTCCCGCGCAGCGCACGTCGTAACAGTAGGTCCATATTAGCGGCTCCGTCCAACCCCCTACGTCGCAAAAGCGTGGGCGGCTCAATTTGACGAGTGAATGGCCCATAAAGCAAGCCCCCTGCAATAAAATGCGCCTACTCGGCCTATTAAAAAAGGGTGGCCGGATAACCCGACCACCCTTGTGCATCTTCTGGATGCCGCAGACTACTTGCGGACGACCTTAACGATGGCGTCACCGGCGGCGACGGCAGACTCGGCCTCGACGGCGAGCTCGACATCGGCAAACTCGGCGGTGTTGGACACGGCCACGACGACGCAGTCCTTGTAACCGGCGGCAGCGATCTTGGCGCGGTCGATCTTGAGCAAGGGCTGGCCGGCCTTCACGACGTCGTCGGCCTTGACGAAGCCCTCGAAGCCGTCGCCATTCATGTTGACGGTATCGACGCCAACGTGCACCAGAACCTCGATGCCGCTATCGGACTGCAGGCCCACGGCGTGACCCATGGTGACGGTCACCTTGCCGTCGCAGGGAGCGTAGACCAGGTCGTCCTCGGGCCACACGGCGCAGCCCTTGCCCAAAACCTCGCCAGCAAAGACGGGATCGGGCACGTCGGCCATCTTGATGACCTTGCCCTTGACGGGCGAACACAACACGTCGGCGCCGGCAGAAGCAGAAATGGAGGCCGGAGCAGCGGCAGCCACGGGCTCAGCCTTCTTCTTGAACATATCAAACAGACCCATACGTTTTCTCCTCTTGATTAAGCGCAACGTTATGCGCATACCTATGGTGATTATAGTGCCAAATGGCCAAAATGCTAAGGCGAGGGCCCGAATCACAAGCCCTTCCAAGCCCTTCCAAAACCTTTTCCCATGGGCACTCATATTGTCGATTGAGCCTCGTTAAGCCCCGGGTGAACAAAAGCGTTCCAGATGCCGTCGTCATCGACGTCGGTGGTCACGTAGTCGGCGGCCGGTCCGGCGTTCGGCGGAACGCCGGAGCTCAATTATTCCAAGCCCTCGGTGCCGTTGGACTTGATGATCTTCTGGTATGCGAAGAAGCTGTCCTTGCGGCGGCGCTCGTAGGTACCGGTGCCGTCGTCGTACTTATCGACGTGGATGAAGCCGTAGCGCTTGCGCATCTCGCCAGTGCCGGCGGAAACCAGGTCGATGGGACCCCACCAGGTGTAGGCTATCAGGTCAACGCCATCGGCAATGGCCTCGCCCATGGCCTTGATGTGGCTCTGCAGGTAGGCGATGCGATACGGGTCATGGATGGAGCCGTCCTCCTCGACCTCGTCGTAGGCGCCCATGCCGTTCTCGACCACCATCAGCGGAATCTCGTAGCGGGCGTAAATCTCGTTGAGGGCGATGCGCAGGCCCAGCGGATCGATCTGCCAGCCCCAGTCGGTGGGGACGTTCTTCAACGACTAATCAAACAAGAATGTCCCCAACGACTAGTCGTTTAAGAACGTCCCCAATGACTACTCTGGCAACGGCAGCGAGCGGGCCGCATTCGGAGCAAGACAACGCCGCAAGTAGAGGACGGACAGCGAGCGACGTCCAGGGCGAACAAGTTGGCATGAAAAAGGCGAGGCATTGACCTTCTGGTTATGCCTCGCCTTTTGAATGACAAATTGTCGCCCTGGGCGGCGCGCAGCGTCGGCCGGTTACGGCGTTTGGTACAACGCCGTAACTACTCCCGAGCTCCGTACTGCTCGTAGTAGGCGTCGATGGCGGTCTTAAGCTCGTCATCGATGACGACCTTGCCATCGATCTCGTGGTTGTAGAGGGTCTCGACGACCTCGGCCATGGAAACGATGCTCGCGACGGGGAAACCGTACTTTGCCTCGATCTCCTTCTGCGCGGTGGTCACGCCGCCCTTGCCGACCTCCATGCGGTTGAGGGACACAATCAGGCCCTTGATTTCGACGTCGGCAGCAGCCTTAACCTTGGGATAGGTCTCGTCGATGGACTTGCCGCTGGTGGTAACGTCCTCGACCATGACCACGCGGTCGCCGTCCTGGGGCTCATAACCCAGCAGGTTGCCCTTATCGGCACCGTGGTCCTTGGCCTCCTTGCGGTCGCAGCAGTATTTGACCTCCTTGCCGTACAGCTCGTGGTAGGCAATTGCGGTCACGACGGCCAGCGGAATACCCTTGTAGGCCGGTCCAAACAGCACATCAAAGTCGTCGCCAAAGTTATCGTGGATGGCCTGGGCGTAATACTCGCCCAGCTTCTTGAGCTGATAGCCCGTCACGTAAGCGCCGGCGTTCATAAAAAACGGGGACTGACGGCCGCTCTTGAGCGTAAAGCTGCCGAACTTAAGAACGTCGGACTCAACCATAAACTTGATGAACTCTTGCTTGTAAGCCTCCATGCGGGCTCCTCTCGTAATCGCATACGTGCTCTACAGTTTAGCGCAGGCGAAGCGTCGATGCGGGTGCGCTTTGGAGCCACATCCCCCCCCCCCGTTAGAGTAAGGAACTGGGCGGCGGCTCATACGCTAGTCCTTGGGTGCCCAGGACCAGAAGAAGTTGATAAGGGCCACACGCGAGGCGGTACCGGTCTTTCTGTTGATCGAGGAAATGTGGCGGTAGAGCGTAGAGCGCGAAAGGAAAAGCGTTGCGGCAATGTCCTGAACGCTCTGATCCGAAACGACCAAGGCCTCAAGAATATCGCGCTCGCGCTCTGTAAGCCCAAAGGTGGTGACGAAGGCATCGAGGCGTTCATCGGGCGTGGGCTCCGCTGCCTCCACGAGCGCGGGGTCGGAACATGCGGGCGCAAGATCTCCACCAAGATTGTCGGCAGCAAGCGCCAGCCCGTCCTGCATCACGGCATCATCGGCCCGTTGCCCCAACTGCCCCAACAGCGTAATCGCAATACCCACAAACATCACGAGTGCCGCGCCGACTGCAGCCAGCACGTTTTGACTCGAGATAATCGCTACCGCCGGCGCCGTCACGAGCATCGAGCACACGTTATTGACGACGCGGCCCATGCACGGCCAAAAATATGACCAGTGCGCATAGAGCGAGATAGCGGCGAATTTTGTGGTAAAGAACACCACAAAGAAGCCCGAGCCCAGATAAAAGATGATCGTGGCAGCAAGCTCGTTGCCGCCATTGCCATCGATGATGAGCACAAAGAACGAAAGCGTGGACAGCATGGCGACACATGTCATGCCGATATTCATATACGAACGGCCGCTCAGGTCAAATAGGGCGCCGGCGGCCAACGAACTCGCAACAAGCAGCAGGCGCGGCCAATCACCCAAATCAACGGCTCCGGTAGCATGCAGGGTTGTGAGGCCCGCGTTGAGAGCGGCGAATACGCCGGAAAGATACGCCGTCGCCACGGTCAGGCGAACTACGGCGCGGTGGAATGCCGCCTTTGTCTCGGGCTCGTCATGCCACTTGGCGCCATATTCCAAAGCATCTACCGAAAGCCCGGCAGCACTGGGTTCAAAGTTGGGATCGGACTCATCGCGCAGTTTGGCGCGTCGGGCACCGTGAAGCAACGCCACCTGCGCGATCGCACCGACGACCAGAACAGCCTGCTGAGGAATGCCGGCAGGTATCACCATATGGTTGAAGACCTGCACCAGAACGCCCATGGCGTAAGAAAGTGCGGCGGCGCGCGCCAAGCAGGGCGTCCGCGCAAAGCGCCGCGCAAAGTTTGCATGGGCAGTCGATCCGCAGTAGCCCAGCGCGCAGCACGCCACCAAACCGCCGGCGATTACCACCTCAGTCCGAACCGCCATAATCAACAGCAGGAACGCCGCCACCAGCAAAACACCCGTAACGTCACTCGTTGCATCGATGGCATGGGGACGGCGATAGTACAGAACGGGACGCACAAGAAAGCCAATCACACTCGCGCCGAGGACAAGGCTCTCATAAATAACGACCTCGTTCGGAGACACGAACTCGGCCATGCGCACATCAAAGAGATACTCGCACGCCAAAAACGTGAAGAAGAACAGAGCCAGGCATATAATCTCCTGAATGCCCCGACACAGACATGCGGTTGTGTCTCCCGTGCCTCTCATGGTTAACCCCCAGCCGCTCAATTGTCTGGAAATCTATTTTAAAACAGAACCAGTCTCAATATCGAAGCCAGGCTCGAAATGCCGCTCATTTCGAGCCCACCGTCCACATCACGCCGCGATTTTGAGCCGCATGGACCAGAAGGGACACGCGAGACCTCTAGCTCGGCTAGGAGTGTCTCCAACTGTACTCATTTAAGTACGTCCCCAATGAGGAGTACCTTCTGTGCAGACGCGCGCCGAGCGCCCCTGCAGCCGCTACGCCCAAGTTGCCGTGACCGCGGCATAGCAGGGACGGCGCCTACATTCGGCAGCCGCCACATTCGGCATGGAGCATCCCCAACTGCCACTCATTTAAGTACGTCCCCAATGAGTGGCCGAAAATGGGCCATGTGTCCCAGTTGTGGAGACTCCTTGAGCCGTCTGGGTATCGTGAAAGATCGCGCGCTCACCCATCATCAAAAGTGACACACGCTACCTGTTGATGGGAGGCAGCCATGGGCTTCTTTGACAAGATGTTCGAGAAGAAAGAGTGCGCGATTTGCGGTACCGAACTGGGGATTTTGGGAAAGACCAAGATCAACGAAGGCTACCTGTGCAAAGAGTGCGCAGGCAAGCTGTCCCCCTTCTTTAGTGGTTGGCGCTCCAGCACCGCGGACGATATCCGCGAGCAACTCGCCTACCGCGAGGCCAACGCCGAGCGCCTGGCCTCGTTCAACCCAACGCGCACGCTCTCTGCCGGGCGCACCAACATCATGCTCGACGAAGACGCGGGTCTGCTGATCATCACTTCGCAGAGCCGCTGGCGCGACGCCAATCCCGACATCATCGAGTTCTCACAGGTACTCGGCTGCGATATGGATATCGACGAGCATCGCACCGAGATCTATCGCGAGACCAAGGACGGCGAGCGCGAGAGCTACAACCCGCCGCGCTACGACCTGGATTACGACTTTAACCTGACCATCCACGTCAACACGCCGTACTTTACCGAGATCAACCTGCGCGTGAACGACTCCACCATCGATCAGCGTGTCTCCATCGAATATCGCGAGGCCAAGCGCCAGGCAACCGAAGTCCGCGATGCGCTGGTACAGCTGCGTCAGGAGACACGCGACAGCGTCGTGGCCGCCAAGGCCCCCAAGACCGCGGTCACCTGCCCCTTCTGCGGTGCAACCACCATTCCCGATGCCAGCGGACGCTGCGAATACTGCGGCGGCGCCATCGGCGCATAGCCTCCGGCACGGAAAGGACCGATCATGGCCTTCGAGAGTGTCAACTATCAGTGCCCCGCGTGTGGCGGCCCCCTTCACTTTGCCAGTGCCGAACAAAAGCTTGTCTGCGACTACTGCGATTCGCGTTTTGAAGTCGAAGAAGTCGAGGCCCTCTATCGCGAGCGCCAGGACAAGGCAGATGCCAAAGCCGATGCCGCAGCCGCGGCCCCCAAACCTGCTGTCGACGATGCCGTGCAGGATCTGGCCCAAAACGCCGGCTACATCTGCTCGTCGTGCGGCGCCGAGCTGGTCTCGGACGGCACCGTCGCCGTTACCACCTGCCCATACTGCGGCAACTCCGCCGTGGCGCCCGGCCAGCTCTCGGGCGACTTCTCACCCGACCTGGTGATTCCGTTTAAGCTCGGGCGCGATGATGTCATGGCAGCACTCAAAGAGCATTACAAGGGCAAAATCCTGCTGCCCAAGAGCTTTGTCACCGGCAACCACATCGACGAGGTCCAAGGCGTTTACGTGCCGTTTTGGCTCTACGGCGCCCGCGTGGATGGCGAAGTGTACTTCGATGCGACCAACGAGACCGTGACCGAGGAATCCGACCGCACCGTCACGACCACCGACCACTACGACGCCTACCGTAAGGGCAAAATCTCGTTTGAGCGCGTGCCCGTCGACGGATCGTCCAAGATGCCCGACGGCCATATGGATGCTATCGAGCCGTTTGACTACGACGCGCTGCGCCCGTTCTCGGTCGCGTATATGCCCGGCTACATCGCCAACCGCTACGATGAGGATTGCGAGACCTGCAAGGCGCGCGCCGAGCGTCGTATGGAAGAAAGCACGATTTCGGCCCTGCGCGAGACCGTCGTCGACGAATATGACGATGCCAAGGTCGAAAGCAAGCAGCTCGACTACACCTGGGAAGACAGCAACTACGCTCTGTTCCCCGTGTGGATGCTTTCCACCTCGTGGAACGGCAAGAGCTACCTGTTTGCCATGAACGGCCAAACCGGCCGCATGGTCGGCGAGCTGCCCTGCTCCAAGCCCAAGCTCGCCATCGCCTCGGTGCTGTTCTTTGTAATCGGGTTTGTCCTCTCCCAGATTCTCTTTATGGGCGAGAACGCCTTCGATCCGGACTACCTCACCTTTGATATCGAGGGCATCCTCATCAACATCGTCGCACCGCTGATTATCGTAATCATCGGAGACGTGCTGCTGGTAGGCCAGCTCAAGACGGCCAACGAGGCCACCCACGCCGATTGCTACTGCGGCGAGCTCGACTTGACCGAGAAGCACGACACCTTCAGCCACACCGAGACCACCGTTGTCATGAAGGACAACAAGGACGATTAGCCATTCTGACCAATACCACCCGGCCTTTGACGAGAAAGGAAGATCACCATGGGACTCTTGAAAGCTGGATTGGGAGCTGCCGGCGGCGTCATGGCCGACCAGTGGAAGGAATATATCTATTGCGAATCGATGCCCGCTGACGTCTTGGCCTGCAAGGGCAGCAAGCGCACCGGCGGCCGCAGCTCCAACACGCGCGGCGAGGACAACGTCATCTCCAACGGCTCCGTCATCGCCGTCAACGACGGCCAGGGCATGCTCGTGGTGCAAAACGGCAAGATCATCGAGGTCGCGCTGGAGCCCGGCGAGTTTGTCTTTGACACCGGCAGCGAGCCGAGCGTCTTTAGCGGCAACCTGGGCGACTCCATCAAGGAGACGTTCGCCAATATCGGCAGCCGTTTTACCTTTGGCGGCGACGCGGGCAAAGACCAGCGCGTCTACTTCATCAACACCAAGGAGATCATCGGCAACAAGTACGGCACCGCCTCGCCTGTGCCCTTCCGCGTGGTCGATAACAACATTGGCCTGGATGTCGACATCTCCGTTCGCTGCAACGGCGAGTATTCGTACCGCATCACCAACCCGCTGCTGTTCTACACCAACGTGTGCGGCAACGTGACCGATAGCTACACGCGCGATAAGATCGACAGCCAGCTTAAGTCCGAGCTGCTCACCGCTCTGCAACCCGCCTTTGCCAAGATCTCGGAGATGGGCATCCGCTACAGCGCTATCCCCGGCCACACCACCGAGCTCGCCCGCGCGCTCAACGAGGTTCTCTCCGCCGACTGGCGCGACCTGCGCGGCGTCGAGATCGTGAGCTTTGGCGTCAACTCCATCGCCGCCTCGCAAGAAGACGAGCAAATGATCAAGGACCTGCAGAAGGCCGCAGTCATGCGCGATCCCACCATGGCAGCCGCCAACATCGCCAGCGCCCAGAGCGATGCGATGCGCGCGGCAGCCGCCAACCCCAACGGCGCGATGGCCGGCTTTATGGGCATGGGTATGGCGGGCGGCATGGGCGGCATGAACGCCAGCCAGCTGTTCGCCGCCGGCCAGGCACAGCAGCAGGCCGCCCCACAGCCGGCTCCGGCACCCGCCCCCGCACCAGCTCCTGCCGCTGCCCCCGCGGCCGGCACGTGGACCTGCAGTTGCGGTGCCACCAACACCGGCAAGTTCTGCCCCGAATGCGGCAGTCCCGCACCCGCCCCGGCACCGGCCAAGTGGTTCTGCCCCAACTGCGGCAGCGAAAACGGCGGCAAGTTCTGCAGCAACTGCGGAACGCCTAGGCCCTAACCCCTCTATCTGGTAATTGGCGGGGGGTCCGCCACCCCCGCATTTGCTTCTATGGGTTTCGTTCGATAAAGGAGGACACCATGAAGACAACGTTCAAAAAGTCCGTACTCGCATTTCTGACATGCGTCCTGGCGCTCGCCTTTGCCCTGACGGGCTGCAGCGGCGGCGGCAAGGACCCCAAGGCCAACTTCGTCGGCAGCTGGGAACTCTCGGGTGGAACCCTGGAGGGCGAAGAGCTCACCGATGAGTACATGGATATGCTCAAGGAGTGGGGCCTCAACTGTATCCTGATCCTCGACGAAGACGGCACGGGCGTCCTCGACATGTTCCTTGAGGTCGCCGACCTGAAATGGGAGGCCAAGGACGCCACCACTGCAACCATCACCGCCGACGGCGATTCGCAGGACATGAAACTCAAGGACGGCAAGCTCGTCCTCGAGGTGGAAGGCGACAAGCTTATCTTTACGAAGTCCGACAAGGATCTGTCCGGTACGGTAAAAAAGGATCGCGAGGCGGCCGAGAAGGAAGAGGAGATCGATGAGGCCGTCGAAGACGACGACGTCCAGAGCGTCGAAATCTCCCCCGCCGTCACCGTCGCCGATGACGATCTGTGCACCATCACCATCACCGAGAAGTTCAAGGACGAATGGGGCGACATCGGCTTTGTCGTCAACATCACCAACAAGAGCGACAAGGACCTGACCTTCTACGCTCCCTCCGGCAAGACCAACGTCAACGGCACCATGAAGGAACCCTGGTTCTCGGCTAACCTGATGCCCGGCACCAACGCCACCGAGGAATTCACATTCTCGAGCGGCGAGCTTGACAACCTTGACGACCTGGTCAACACGACCATCGGCATCGACGCCTATCTGACCGATTCCTACGAGGACGTCGCCTCCTACACCGCAACCATCGCGTAGCGGCACGTAACATCAGCCACGGATTGGCGGACACATCCGCGCACTTGCCAGGCGGGGCCGCAGGAGTTGATCCTGCGGCCCCGTCGTTTTTATGCCGACAGCACAGCCGCACAAGCAGGCCGCCCGTCCTTTTCTGATGCAAAACGACGGGCGGTCTATCTTTACGGCGCCGGAACACGGCGAGCGCGTCGATTACGGGCGCTCCATGTTGGGGACGATGCTGCCCTCCGTTACCGCGCGCACGGCAAGACGCATGATGTTGTCGTAGCCGGTCTTGCTCAGAATCTCCGAGATGCGACGCTTGATGGTACCCTCACTCATAAACAGCTCGGCCGCGATCTCGCGGCGGCTTTTGCCCTCGCAGGCAAGGCGCAAAATCGACAGCTCGACATCGTCGAGTGCCGCCGTGCCCGAAAAAATGCTCTCGGGCGGCTTGGGAAACGTGCAATAGCCCGCCAGCGTGGAGCGCATCACGGCGAACAGCTCGTCGATACCAACGTTCTTGTACACAAAGCTATCGACGCCCGCCTCGCGAGCCTGATCGACAAAGGTGATCTCGGGCATGCCGGTCATGATGATGACGCGGCACTCGGGCAGCTGCTCCTTGATGCGCGCCGCCGCCACGATGCCGTTTGAATCGTGTTCGGTGCACACGTCCATCAATATCATGTCCGGGCGCTCCTTGAGCGCGACACCCAAGGCCTCGGAGGCATCGGCGATCGCGGCGGCGACGGTCATATCGGGCTGGTCGCCAACGGAGCGCGCCAGGCTTTCGCGCAGAATGGCCTGATCTTCGACAATTAACACGCGGATCATGAACTTCTCCTTTGGACCGTGGCGTTGGGGCTCAGCGGGATGGACACCGCAAGCGTAAAGGGCTGGGCGGCGTGGACTTCCAGGCCGCCGCCCAAATCTTGCGCGACATGCCTCATACCTGGGATACCCGTTCCCTCGCGATACGATACGGGGGCCGGGGACCCGTCGTTAGAAATCGTCATGCGCGCGACGGCGCCAGCATTCGTCCCCTCCTGCCACAGGCGCACGTGGACCTGATGCGCCTGCGCATGCCTGGTAGCATTGGTCGAGGCCTCGCGGATAATCTGCAAAAATGCGGCGGCGACACGCGCGTCCTCAGGCAGCGCACCCTCAACATCGATCTGCACACTCACCAAGCCAAAGGCGTGGACGATATCGCTCAGCTGCTCTGCAGGCTCGCTGGCACCGCCACTGCGCAAATCGGCGGCGATTGAGCGCAGCAACGGGTCAATCTGCTCGAGCGACTCATCATCCAGACGTCCCTCCTCCAAATAGCGATGAAGAATGGACAGGCGCTGGCCGATCACATCGTGAACGCGGGCACGCATACGTAGGTAGGCCGCATTGTCGGCAACCTTTTTGGCTTCTTCGATCTGGGCCTGGAGCTCTTGGCCAGCACGCTCAAGCAGGTGGTTGGCTTGCGCCAGACGGTCGTAGGCGTGTGCGTATTCCGTCACGTCCAGGCCGACGACGCGCTCGAACGGACGGCTCGAGACCGTAACGGAGTCACGCACGAACAGACGAATCTCGGAAGGAGAGATCTCGACCACGGCGCGATCCCTACCAAAGCGATCAAGGTCGATATGGGCGCGATTAGCGCTGCTTTCGGGCATTTGCATGCTCAGTTTGCGCAGGTCGTTCCATGTGCTGCTCATGTCGCCCAGGTCGGTGGGCATATGGAGCTCTACGAGGTTTTTGCGCATGCAGCGGTTCATGAGCAGCGGACGGCCCCTCGGGTCTAGATACAGGATGCCCACGGGAATCACGTTGATGGTCTCGATCGTCGAGAACATGGTGATATCCTCTTGGCGGTTACGGACGTCCATCAAGAGCGCCGCGATGGAACGGAACAGGAAGAACGCTCCCTCTGCGATAAGGACAACGGTCCACGCCGAGCCCATGGCAAAAACCACCGGTGGTGTAACGGCGACAACAAGCAACAGCTCGACCAGCATGACGGGACGACGATAGTGCACCATAAGTACCACGCCATAGGCAAAGATTGCGGCATTGAGCCACAACGCTCCGCCCATTGCCCTGGCGCAAACGTCAAGCGGCGCCACCAGATACGAGCCAGACGACGTGAACAAGATGAGCGCCGAAATCATCAGGTGAAGCACAAGACTCGCCTCGTAGGCGCAAATCACCTTACGGTTATAGGACGAGCGGCGCGATGCGATGAGCGGGACGTGGATCGTCTGCAGACACGCAGCCAGGGCAAAGACAACATCGAGCGCAACGATTTGGGGAAGTATGAGCGAAATCTGCATCGTCACTCACCCGCCCTCGGCATCAAGACGATCATGCGCAGCTGACCGGACTCGCCCTCAAGGCGGTATGCCACGTTGCGCCCTTGCAAAGCGCTTTCGAGCTCTTGCGCAGCGGGCGTCTGCGAAAGATCTTCATCATCGTTGGAAAAAAGTGTGGCGCGCAGCTCGACGCTGCATCGGTCATGGTCGCCCAAGTGATACATAAGTGCCGGATGATCGGTGGCGTAGGCAAAAAACGCAAAGTCATACACGCAGTCGTACAGCGCGCTTACCGTACTGGCGTGCATCGGGCGCCGTATGGCAATAATCGAGGCGCAATCGACATCGATCGTGCGCAGGTCGCTTGCGAGCTCGTTGGCAATGAGCTGAATGCGGTCGCGGTCAAAACCGCTCTCCCCGTGCCGCGCCAACGTGAGCGACCCCTTCCGTTTGCAATAGGCAACGAGCATCTTGGCGCGCTGCAGCATGCGGTAACGCTCGCGCGAAGATTCCTCGTCAGTCAACGGCGGCAGCGAGCTCAACAAGTCGTACATCTCTTCGAGCGCGCGGGCAAGCGCCTGGTCCACGTCTTGGACTAGCAAGGTCTCGGCCTCTTGATCTGCCAAATGTGTCTTAAGGTCGTAGTCGGCGGCAAGCAGCTCGTTTTGGCGTTGCAGCTCCATGCGACGATGTGCCAGTTCGCGATTGAGCTCGTTGAGCTCCGATACGTCTTGGGCAAGCAGGGCCGATCCCCCCAGCAGCGGAAAAGCACGATACATCACATCGGGATCGGACGCCACGGTAAAGGCATGGGCGCGGGCGTGCTCCTGGTTCCGCAACTCCTCGCGCACGCCTACCGGCATTGGCTTTGACACCGGCGTGGCATAGACCTCCTGCAGGTCGCGCGTTAGAACTTTGAGGTCAAGCGGCAAGGTGTCGAAGATGCCGGCGATATCGTGGTACGACGGAATGACACCGCAATCGAGACAGATTTCCATCGCCACCACGCACAGGATGCAATAGACGAGCGAAAAGTTGAGCCTCCATGCCCAGGGCACGCGCAGAGCATATGAGATGGCAAAGAATGCGCCGCCCAGCAGCACGAGCGCCGCCATGCCCGAGAAACGTTGGATGCGAAAGGACGAGGACCGACCAACCAGGATAAAAAAGGCCACGAAGTTAAAGGCCGTCCACACGAGGAAGGCGAAATAACCCGGGCCGTACGTGTAATCGTTGCTCCAGGTGTCGCTTGTACGGTCAAAGCGGAAGACCTGCTGGTGAAAATCGTTGGTGAGCACAAATCCGATAAGCAGGATGGCCGCAATCCACAGCGCAGCACGGTAGCGGCGACCCAGGCGGCGTTGCTCCAGGCCCGCAAGGCGCAGGCCGCAGAGCTGGTAGAGCAGCGGAATGAGCGTCATGGGCACGTAGTACAGGTACCACAGCAAGGTGGCATAGAACGGCGTGTACGACTTGTACTTGAGAATGACCTCGATCATCCACAGGGCACAGATGGTGGCGATGGCAACAAGGCGGCGGCGCAACACATAGTCCAAACAACGCAGATAGACCAACACGCCCCAAATCGAAAATACAATTGCGGCGACAAGCAGCGGGAGAGGGCTCGAATGGGTGAGCCCATCCACGACCTCTTCGGACACCTCGCTATAGGCGGGCACGGCGTTAGAAAGTTTGGGGTCGAAGGCGAACAGCACCGGCAAGATTGCCAAAAGCATGAGGAACAGCGCGGTGATGGCGCCGGCGATAGCAAAGACGCGGTGACGGTACACCTGATGCGTTATGCCAACAAGGAATCGCGGCATGGCGAAGAGCCTGCCGCCCCTGGGATCCGCAACCGGAGCGGTCCGGGCGGCCGCGTGGCCGATATGTCGCTCGCGGGTACTCATAGTCCCTTTAGTGTACCGACAGGCGGGTCCAAAAAGCGGGCCGCATGTCCCAAAATCCGCAGACGGCAAGACGCCCGGCGAGCAATAACTACTCGCCGGGCGCCTTGGTTAGAAGGCTATGAAGTTGAGTGTCTCAGCTTCCTTAGGACAGGTCCTCACCATTAGAAGCAATAACCTTCTTGTACCAGTCGAAGCTCTTCTTTTTGGAACGCTTGAGGGTACCGTTGCCGGCGTCGTCGCGGTCCACATAGATAAAGCCGTAGCGCTTGGACATCTCACCCGTGCCGGCAGACACCAGGTCGATCGGGCCCCAGGTGGTGTAGCCCAGCAGGTCAACGCCGTCCTCGGTCACCGCATCGCGCATCGCGGCGATATGCTGGCGCAGGTAGTCGATACGGTAGTCGTCGTTGATGGAGCCATCCTCCTCGACAACATCCTTGGCGCCCAGACCGTTCTCGACCACAAACAGCGGCTTCTGATAACGGTCGTACAGGTCGTTGAGGGTGACGCGGAAGCCCAGCGGATCGATGGCCCAGCCCCACTGGCTCTCCTGCAAGTAGGGGTTCTTGGCGCCGGCGAAGGCGTTACCCTGGGTGCGCTCGACATCGGGGTTATCGGCACCGGCAGAGCAGCGGGTGCTGTAATAGCTAAAGCTGATGAAGTCGACGGTGTTAGCGGCCAGGATCTCGCGGTCCTCGTCCGTCATGCCCACATCGATGCCTAGACGCTCGAGCTTCTTGACGGCATATGCCGGGTAGTAGCCGCGGCTCTGGACGTCGACGAAGAAGTAGTTGTCCTGGTTATCGAGCTGCGCCTGGCGCACATCGCCCGGACGGCAGCTGTAGGGGTAGTAGCTACCCGCGGCGAGCATGCAGCCGATCTTGATCTCGGGGTCGATCTCGTGGGCGATCTTGGTTGCCCAAGCGCTGGCGACGAGCTCGTTGTGGGCGGCCAGGTACTCGACGGCCTCCTTGTTCTCGCCCTCCTCAAAGACCAGACCGGCACCCATAAACGGCAGGTGCAAGATCATATTGATCTCGTTGAAGGTGAGCCAGTACCTCACCAGCCCCTTGTAGCGGGTAAAGATCGTGGTCGCGAGGTTCTTGTAGAAGTCGATGAGCTTACGGTTGCGCCAGCCGCCGTACTCCTTGATGAGGTGAATCGGGCAGTCGAAGTGCGTGATGGTCACGAGCGGCTCGATGCCGTGCGCCTGACACTCGCGGAATACGTCCTCGTAGAAGGCCAGGCCAGCCTCGTTGGGCTCGGTCTCGTCGCCGTTGGGGAAGATGCGGGTCCAAGCCAGGCTCATACGGAAGGTCTTAAAGCCCATCTCGGCAAAGAGAGCGATGTCCTCTTTGTAGTGGTGATAGAAATCGATGCCGGTCTGCGCGGGATAGTAATAGCCGTCCTCGAAGTCGAGCATTTTACGCTGGCCGGAGACCACCGCATAGCGCTCGGGGCCGTGCGGAGCCACGTCCACGTTGGCCAGGCCGCGGCCGTCCACGTCGTAGGCACCCTCGCACTGGTTGGCAGCCGTTGCGCCGCCCCACAGGAAGTCATTACGGAAAGCCATGTATCAATCCTTTCGCACGCTGTTGTCATAGGCTCAGTATCTCTGCAAACAACGCGTCGCTCAACGGCAGTGGCACAGGCCGATACTTCTTTTCGCGCGCAGGCGCCCGGCAGCCACCCCGCCTGACACTTTTTGATACCCGCCTGTCCAAGCCGCCACAAAGGGGACAGGCGCCTTTGTGGCGGTTTGGGGCGATTTGTCTCGATCTGTAACAGGTAGGCCGCCAAAACCGGGCCAGGTGTTACAGATTGAGATTGTTCGGCCAGTCCCATGCAGTTTGTCTAAATCTGTAACAGGTAGAGACGATTTAGCCCGCTAGATGTTACAGATCGAGACAGAAGATTCTAGTCGCAGGCGATGTCGAGGTTCTTGCCGATGAGACCTACGTAGCCGCCTTCGCTCAGCAACTCATTTGACTGAATAGGAAAAAAAGGAAAAAATAGGAAAAAAAGGAAAGGAGACTTATGACTGAAACCATCTTCTCCCCCTCATTTGGAAATCGCCCGTCCTATCTGGTGGGACGCGGGAGCGTGATTTCGACATTCATCTCCGGCCTTGAGCAGGAGCCGGGCAATCGAGACCGAGCCATGCTCATGCTCGGCCAGCGAGGCAGCGGCAAAACGGTTCTGTTGTGGGAACTTGCCGATCGCGCCCGCAAGCTCGGCTTTGTTGTCGCCACGCCCACCGTAGCCTCCGAGGATATGCTCGAGCGCATTGTTGAGAAAATCCAGGAAGCGGGCGAGCCTTACGCCAACAAGCATCGTCTCCCCAAACTTACAGGTGGCAGTTTGAGCGTCTTCGGTTTCTCAGCCGGCCTCGAGTTTACGCGCGACGTACAGGAAACTAAGAGTTTCCAGTTCAAATTCACGCAGTTGGCACGCAAGTTAACCGAGCAGGGACACGGCATCCTCATCCTCATCGACGAGCTCCAGGCAAATTCACCCGAGATCAGACAGCTCGTCACCGCCTATCAAGAGCTGGTCGGCGAGGGACTCAACGTCGCGCTCGTCATGGCGGGCCTCCCGGGAGCAGTCTCCGCGACACTCAACGACCGCGTACTGACATTTCTCAACCGCGCACGCAAAGTCACGCTCGAACCGCTTTCAGTCGGAGATGTCGATGCCTATTATCAGCGGGCTTTCGAAGAGCTCGACCTTGATATTCCAGGCGATCTTCGCCTCCGTGCCGCTCGTGCAACCCAAGGATCGCCCTATATGCTACAGCTCATCGGCTACAACATCGCCAATCGCTGCCAGGCAGGAGAATACGTAACGCCAGAGCAAGTCGACGGAGCTATCGAAGCGTCAAAGGCCGATTTCGAAAACGATGTTTGTGAAACGACGCTCGCCGCGCTATCGGACCAAGACGTCGCGTTTCTCGACGCAATGACTGATGACAAAGACGGCGTGTCGCGCATCTCCAATGTGGCCGAGCGCATGTCAGTCACACCCGACTATGCGCAAAAGTATCGCCGACGCCTCATCGACGCCGGCGTTATCGAACAGGCACGCCGCGGTTACGTGCGTTTCGCTGTTCCATATATGGCTGACTATCTGCGCAGCCAGCTCTAGACAGCCACCACAATGGGGACAGGCACCTTTGTGGTGGCTGGGGGGGCGGTATGTCTCGATCTGTAACAGGTAGAGACGATTTAGCCCGCTAGATGTTACAGATCGAGACAGAAGATTCTAGTCACAGGCGATGTCGAGGTTTTTGCCGATGAGACCTACGTAGCCGCCTTCGGCTGCCTTGGGGCTGTCAGCATGGCAGAGAACCCACTTGTCGGCCTTCCAGTAGCAGTAGCTGTCGCCGGCAGCAGGCATATCGGCCGCAGCCTCGGGACGCGGACCGTTGGTGCCGGCGGGCAGCGCCACCATCACCTGGAAGCCACCGTCGTCGACCATGCACGGCGTGTAGTGGAGCGTGGTGTTGAAAACCTCGACGACCTTGCCTGCCGGCACGCGGAACGCCTTGACGCACGCGGTATCGAGCTTGCCGCCCTCGATCTCCCAGCGATGCGCCACGAGCAGGATAAAGTCGCGTGCACCCAGGTTGAACTCGCTCGCGCGGTGGTACTCCAGGCAGTTGAGACGCGTGTTGTGCCCGTTGCACCAGCCGAGCTGGAAGGGGCGGCCGCCAAACATGAGAAAGCCAAGCTTGTCGGCATCTTTGACACCCTCGAGCTCCGGCGTACTCGCTACGTACTTACTGCCCTCGGGGATGGGCGTAGCGGAGAGTGCCTCGACGAGTGGAGCGGTCAGGCCGGACGGGACGTCGTCCCACACGCGGCCATAGGACTTGAACTCGGGATCGTTGACAGAGTAGATATGCATGTTCACTCCTGTTCGTAAATGTGACTATACGAACATTCTAGAACAAACATGAGCGATTTTGAACGCTCATCCAGACCACTCAACAAAAAGGCGCCCCCGCATAAGCGAAGGCGCCAATGCGCGCGTTTTGGGCGATAAAACCCTTACGCCTGCTGATAGTGCAGGTGCTTCCCGTCGATATCGGCCAGGTCGCGGTCGAGGTAGCGGCGCGCGAGCCAGTTTGCCATGGGAAGGTTCTGGTCCAGGTAGTTGCCGCACTCCTCGGGAGCGGCTCCGGGGACATCGCCCTCAAAGTCGGCGACAAACTCAAACAACTCACGCACGAGCGGCAGGATCTCCTCGCTCGTCACCTCGCCAAACACGACCAGGTAAAAGCCCGTGCGGCAGCCCATGGGGCCAAAGTAGACAATGCGGCTCGACCACTCGGCATGGTTGCGAAGGAATGTCGCGCCTAGGTGCTCGATGGTGTGGCACTCTGCCGTGTTCATGACCGGCTCCTTGTTGGGCGTGGTCAGGCGCAGGTCAAAGGTGGTAACGACAGCGGCGGTCGCCGGATCGCGGTCGATGCGGCTCACATACACGCCGGGCTCAAGCAGCAAATGGTCAACGGAAAAGCTCGCGATACGCTCCATGGCAGATCCTCTCGATAGTCAATTTGGGACGGGGCTCTTTTAGCTGGTTCGAATGGTCGCACCAATCATACCAGTCAAAAAAGCCCCGTCCCAAATGAGCTGCCCGAGACGGGGATCAATGAATTTTTAATCCCGTCCCAAAAAATCATGCTAGGCAGTGTACGAAATGGTCGCGTCGACGGCTTTGCCGCCCTGCGGCCCGGCGTTGCCTTTGCCTAGATCTCACGCACGCTCTGACGCTCGACAAAATAGGTCGATACGGCTGTCTTGCAGGTATAGCTCTTGGGATTGCGGATGTTGCCCACCAGGCGGCGCACCGCGATCTCGCCCACCTCGTGCTTGGGAACGTGCACCGTGGTGAGCGGCGGGTTGGAGAAGGCGCCCAAAGACAGATCGTCAAAGCCGATGATCGAGACATCCTCGGGCACGCGTATGCCGTGCTCGTTGAGCGCGCGCATGGCACCCACGGCGAGCACGTCGTTTTCGGCAAAGAAAGCCGTCGGCAGGTCGTCGCGCGAGACGCTGTCGAGCCATGCGCCCATGTCGCGATAGGCGCCCTCGAGCGTGGTGCCCAGCGTAACGCGCCATGTCGGGTTGGCCTCAAGGTCTGCGTCCTCAAGCGCTTGGCGATAGCCGCGCTCGCGATCCTTAAAGTTGCGGATGCGAAGGTCGCCTGCCAGATAGCCGATCTGCCTGTGACCTTTCTCGATGAGGTGATCCACGGCGCGCAGCACCGAGTCGGTGTTGGCAATGACCACGGCATCGAAGTACTGACGATCGCTCCAGCCATCGAGCACGATCAGGTGGGCGGCAGCGTTGGCAAACAGGGCGTAGTCTTCCTCGCCCAGCTCGGTGCCCATCAGCACGATAGCGGCGGACGGATCGGCGATCAGGCCCTCGACCTGCGGACGCACGGCGTCCAAGTCGCTAAAGTCGAGCGAGACAAAGCTCGTGCTCATGCCGTGACGACGCGCCTGGCGCTCCACGCCCTCGATGACCGCGGGATGGAAGGTGCTCTCGTCCAGAATGGCGCCCGTCTTGCGCGCGAGCACAAACTGAATGCTCTCGAGCTGCGTCGACTGCTGATAGCCAAGCGATTGCGCGCACTCCAGGATGACCTTGGCGGTCTCTTCACTCACGCTGCGCTTGCGGTTGAGCGCGTTGGACACGGTCGCAGGCGAAAAACCGGTGATGCGGCTGATCTCGCGAACACTTGCTTTGGCCATTGTTCCCCCTAGCAACGGCCGTGGCGGAGCATCGCAACTTGATGACTCGACAACTAAACGACCGCAAATTCAATCTAAACAGAATAGTAAATGTTTATGAGCTAGTTTAGCCTGTTGTCAAGCGAAGTGGCACGACTATTCCCCCAACGGGCACATTTACTCGGTAGCTAAAAAAGCCCCGTCCCAAATTGACTACATGGGGCGGGGCACGGAAATCATCTAGCCAAGAACGCGGGCCATGCGCGTCTTGAACTCGGACAGGAAGCGCGGGGCATCCACGGTCAGCGCCACAAGCGCGCTCTTGTCCGGATCGGACAGGCGATGCTCGTCGCAAATGGTGCGGCCGCGATACTCGCCCAGCAGATCAACACGCAGGTTGCAGCCGAGCGCACCCACGAGCGTGGGGTCGATCGCCACGGCGACGGCCAGCGGATCGTGCAGCGCACAACCACCCAGGTAGGGTGCGTTCATCTCGTACGAGCCAATGTAGTGCTCGACCATGCTCGCAAACGCACAGCCCGCCATGGTGCCCGAGCCCGTCCATCCGGCAATGTCGCGACGCGTGAGCACCACGCGATGCGTCACGTCCAGACCCACCATGGTGAGCTTGCGGCCCGAGCGCAGCACGGCATCGGCCGCTTCGGGATCGCTTGCCATGTTGGCCTCGGCACCCGCGCTCACGTTGCCGGGCACGGTCAGGGCGCCGCCCATCACCACCACGCGGCCAATAGACATCACCGCCGCCGCATCGCGCTCCAGGGCAAGCGCCAGGTTGGAGAGCGGGCCGGTCGCTACGTAGACCAGATCGGGACCATAGGTGCGCGCGGCATCGATCAGATAATCGACTGCAGCGTTGCCATCGGCCGACGTCGCCCCCACCGGCTCATAGGGCGACGCGGGCACGCTCGCGCCGCCGATGCCGTTCTTGCCGTGAATGAGCGCGGTGGACGCCGGCGGCGTATAGGGCTCAGTCGCCTGCAGAGGACGGTCGGCACCCAGGTACACCGGCACCTCGGGACGGCCCAACAAGTCGAGCACCGCCAGGCAGTTGCGCGCCGACTGGTCGACGCGCACGTTGCCAAAACACGTGGTAATGCCCACGAGCTCAACCTCGGGGCTCGCGATGGCATAGGCAAGCGCCATCGCATCGTCCACACCCATATCCAGATCAAGGATCAGCTTCTTGGTTGCCATTGTTCTACTCCGCTTCTCCGTCTTGTACTAAATCGTCTAAACCAAACACGCGCTCAACTTCGGCGCGCGTGGGAATCGACTGCTGCGCGCCCAGGCGCGACACCGTCACCGCCGAGGCGCGTGCACCCGCGGCCATGCACTCAAAGAGCGGCAGGCCCTCCAAACGAGCCGCAGCAAGCGCACCGATAAATGTATCGCCCGCGGCCGTCGTATCGACCACCGCGCTCGAAAGCGCCGGCATGCGCAGCAGCTCGCCGTCGTCGCCGAGCGTAACCGAGCCGGCGCCGCCCAGCGTGATGACCGCGGCGCCGGCACCCTTGGCGAGCAAGGCATTGAGCGCCGCGACGCAGCTCGCATCGTCTGCAGGCAAGATGCCCGTCAGTACCTGGCACTCAGTCTCGTTGGGACAAACCAGGTCGACTGCAGGCCAGACCTCCGCAGGCACTTCGCAGGCAGGCGCTGGATTAAAGACCGTATAGAACCCCAGCTCGTGAGCGCAGAAAAGCGCCTCGACGGTCGCCACAAGGTCACATTCGCCCTGGGCGATAAAGACGCTTCCGGCAGCCGGGGCAATCTCGCTGGCGTTACTATCGAGCTCATCGGCCACCAGACGCCTCAGCGCTCGGGCAACGTCCTCGCCCGCAAGTGCATGGTTGGCGCCCGGCGACAGCACGATGCGGTTATCGCCCTCACAGCGAATGATGGTCGCCGTTCCCGTCTCCACGTCGTCGCGGCGCGCCACAAAGTCACAGTCCACGCCAGCATCTTGGAGCCCCGCCACGAGCGACGAGCCAAACGCGTCGCGGCCGACCGCGCCGATCATGCACGTGCGCGCACCCATGCGCGCAGCTGCTACGGCCTGGTTGGCGCCTTTGCCGCCGGCGTTGGTGATAAACCCGCTGCCGCCGACGGTCTCGCCCGCACGCGGCATGCGCTCGCACGCCACCGAAAGGTCCATGTTCATGCTGCCGAACACCGCAACGATGCCGCAATATGCCATGGAAACCTCCTCGTCCGCGGGCTCTGCACCCGCTATCGGCCGTCAATCGTGCACTCTCGCACCTCTATAACTTTAGTTCACTTTGATGTGGACGCGCGCTTGAGCTTACGCCAGCAGCAAGCATTCACAGGAGTAGGCGGCTACAATGAAAGCGTGCTGATTATTCTCGTCATTGGATGATGTTTTATGGAACAATTCCCGCGATCGAGCTCGCGCAGCTCACGCCATGCGAGCGATCAACAAGCGCTGCACGAACGTTCGCGCACTAACCGCCAAACCACCGAGCCGCGCCGCGCTGCAGGCTCCCATCGCTCGCCCGCCAACAAGGGCGCCCGCACCGACAGCGCCGCAAAAGAACAGGCGCCCACGCGTCCCAAATCTCGCTACATCCCCGCCCTCGACGGCCTTCGCACGCTCGCCGTTGTCGCGGTGGTGCTCTATCACCTCAACCTCACGTGGGCTCAGGGCGGCCTGCTCGGCGTCACGATCTTCTTTGTGCTCTCGGGATACTTGATCACGCGCCTGCTCCTCAACGAAATCGCAAAGACCGGTCGTATCGATCTCAAGAGCTTCTGGATCCGCCGCATCCGTCGCCTGTTCCCCGCCGTGGTAACCGTCGTGGTGGCGACCTGCGCACTGTGCACTGTCTTTAACCATGTGATGCTCACCAAGATGCGCCCCGACATCCTGCCGTCGCTGCTGTTCTTTAATAACTGGTGGCAGATCATGCAGGACGTTTCGTACTTTAACGCCCTGGGCGACCCCTCGCCGCTCACGCACTTTTGGTCGCTTGCCATCGAGGAACAGTTCTATCTTATTTGGCCGCCACTGCTGTTTGCCATGGTATCCATGCATGTGAGCAAGCCCAACACGCGCCGCGTGGTCCTGGGCCTCGCCGCGGTATCCGCCCTCGCCATGATGGTGCTCTACAACCCCGCCACCGACCCCAGCCGCGTGTACTACGGCACCGACACCCGCGTGTTCTCGTTGCTGCTGGGCGCCTGGATGGCCTTTATCCCCGACCGCGACCTGGCGCCTGCGCGCCTTGTCCGCCATCTGGGGCTCGACCGACTGGCCGGCGCCGCCAAGCACGGCAAGTCAAAGAGCGACACCGCCGAGGCCGCCACGACAAAGCCAAGTGAGCTCGCACGCTTTTGGTCCTCCCCCGCATCCATCGATTTGATGGGCGTCGTTGGCCTGGTCGGACTCGCCGCCATGGTCGCGCTCACCAACGGCTATACCGCGTTTCAGTATCGCGGAGGCACGCTGCTGTGCTCCATCCTCACACTGATGGTTATCGCGGCATGCGTGCAGCCCCAGGGCATGGTCGCACGGGCCTTGGCCGCCGAGCCGCTCGTATGGATCGGCAAGCGCTCCTACAGCATCTACCTGTGGCATTATCCGCTGCTGCTCCTCATGAACCCGGTCGCCAACATTAACGACACGCCCTGGTGGCACTACATTTTGCAGGTGTTGTTGGTGGTCGCCGTGGCCGAGTGCTCCTATCGATTTATCGAAACGCCGTTTAGGAAGGGCGCTTTTGGGCGCACTGTTTCCGAGCTCCGCGACGGCACCACCACGCCCGCCGGCTGGGTGCGCGCACATGTCCCCACCTGCGCCGTTTGCTCCGTCGTGCTTGTTGTGGCGCTGGGCGGCCTGGTCTTTGTGCCCGACACATCCGCGCTGAGCGGCGAGGGCGCCGAAATCCTAAACAAGGAGGCCAAAAATGCAAAGCCTCAAGATCAACAGGCGGCCGATGACACCGACAAAGATGACGACGGCTTCCCCGACGGAGCCTACGACCTGCTAATGATTGGCGACTCCGTGTCCCTGCGCGCCGTCGATGCCTTTGACGGCGTGTTCCCGCACAGCCACATCGATGCCGAAAAGGGCCGCCAGTTTGATGCGGGCCGCGCGACATTTGAGGGCTATATCCAGCAAAATCTTGCAGGCAGGATTGTGGTCTTTGCGCTAGGCACCAACGGCCTGGTAACCGATGATCAGATTGATGCGATCATGGCCGACGCCGGCAGCAAACGTATCGTGGTATTTGTGAACACGCGCAGCCCGCAGCCGTGGGTCGGGTCCACGAACCAGGCCATCGCCAACGCCGCTACGCGCTACAAGAATGTACGCGTTATCGACTGGTACGGGCACAGCGCCAACCGCAACGACCTGTTCGATGGCGACGGCACGCACCTGTCGACTACCGGTGTGACCGAGTACCTTAAGCTCATCCACGATGCCGTCAAGAAGGACCTACCCGTGCACCCCGAGGACCACGTTAACGATCCGCAGCCGGCGGCTGTCAAATCCGCTGCCGAGGCACTCGTCAACGCCCTCGCCTACAAACCGCACAAGCTAGGCACCGACAAGTAACGCACAGCCAAATCTGCTTACAATCCGGCACTTGGGACCACTTCCGCGACTTATAAAGCCGCCTCTGGGCTGTTAATTCGCCCCAGAGGAGGCTTTATAGCTGCACATCGGTATATAACTAGCACCCTATAGCAGACAAAAACAGGCCGCAGCCCATGGCGGCGGCCTGTTTAGAGTCCAAGAGAGGTGCTACGCGCTGTAACCCATCGCTTGCAGAACAAACATGACGACCGTCAGCACCGTAATAACGCCGATAGTCGCCCAAGTGAGCACATTCCACACACGGCCGTTGCGGTTGGTGCCCATAATGTGTCGATCGGCGGCAATAACCACCTGGAACACCAGAACCACGGGCAGCAACACGCCGTTGATGACCTGCGAGGTCATCATAATCTGGAACAGGTCGACGCCGGGCATGAGCACCAGCACGGCAGAAATGCCAATGATTGCCGTAATGATGCCGCGATAGACCGGGGCCTCGTCCCAGCTGCGATCGGCACCGCGTTCCCAGCCAAACGCCTCGCAGATAGCGCTGGACGTAACGCCCGGCAGCACACAGGCGGCCAAGAAGCTCGCCGCGACCAGGCCCGAGGCAAACAGCACCGTGGACCACTGGCCCGCAATGGGCTCCAGTGCGCGGGCAGCGTCTGCAGCATCGCTAATCTGAATGCCCGCGGGGAACAATACCGTACCGGTCGTGATGATAATAAAACCAGCAATGACATCGGCGGCAATCGAGCCGCTCACGGTATCGATGCGCTGCAACACGATATCGTCCTCGCCCGCATTCTTATCGACCACGTTGTTCTGTGCCAGGAAAATCATCCAGGGCGCGATGGTGGTACCGATCGTCGCGACCACAAGCGACACGTAGCTGGGGTCATTTTGAATGTTGGGTACAACCAGATCGACCGCCACCTCGCCCCAACTGGGACCAGCCATAATTGCAGCGACAATGTAGGTCACAAACACACAGCTCACCAGCAACAGAATCTTCTCGATGCGCTGGAAGCTACCCGACATGGTAAGCATCCAAACCATCAGCGCCACAAGCGGCACCGAGATGCTCGCCGGCACGCCAAAGAGGGCAAGGCCGCTCGCGATACCCGCAAACTCCGAAATGGTCACGGCTGTGTTGGCAATCAGCAGCGCCGCCATGGCCAGCACGCTCTTGCGCACGCCAAAGCGCTCGCGAATGAGCGAGGCCAGGCCCTTGCCCGTCACGCAGCCGCAACGCGCCGCGGTCTCCTGCGTCACGATGAGCAGCACGGTCATGACGGGAAGCATCCAGAGCATCTTGTAACCATAGCTGGCACCGGCGCTGGAATACGTGGCGATGCCGCCGGCGTCATTGCCCGAAAGCGCCGCCAGAAGGCCAGGGCCCATGGCACCAAAGATGGCCGCGATGGTCAGCTTTTGCTTGGTGCCCTGCTTTTGCTTGCTATTTTGCACGCGACCACCTAACCCATGACCGACATGGTGAGCAGCACCGCAGCGGCACAGTACGCCACGCACGAGATCATGACGGCAATGACGTTCATGGCGGTACCCGACGTATTGAGGTCGTGCTCGTCGCGCCAGAACAGCACCATCAGGTAAATCACAGCGCTCATGTTGCCAATCAGGCAGACGATAGCCGCGATGTTAAAGCAGCCGGTAAAGAGCTGCTCCTCAAGCATGGGCGCGTCGGGGAACGCCGTGGTGCGCACCAGCTGAGCGCACAGGTAGGTCACGAGCGACAGGATCAGGCCCATGCCCGTGCTCTGGAAGAAGAACCCCAGATACGGCTTGGGTTCATCGTCATGGCCGTCGTACTCCAGGAAGTAGTTCTTGACGAACGACACCATACGCGAGGCAGCCAGCAGCACGAGCGGCATGGCGCACATGGGGAACACCACCAGATGCGCGGAGCCCAGCGCCGTCCCCAGCACTGCCGCCATGATGCACGAGGAAATGCCCCACACGACAACCCAGTACTGGCGATGCACAAACCAGCTGAGCACATTCGTCGAGTCGTCGGACGCGCTATCGCCCGAGCCGACGCCTGCGATCTGCAGGTCCTCCTGGTGCTCCTCGGCGATAACGTCCATGGCGTCGTCGAAGGTCACAATGCCCAAGATGTGGCGGTTCTCATCGCAGACGGGGATGGCGACCAGGTCGTATTTGGTCATCTCATCCGTTACGTCTTCCTGGTCCTCGTCGGGCGACACATAAACCAGGTCGCGGTAGGCCAGCTGGCCCAGCGTGGCGTCGCGGTCGGCCACGATCAACGTGCGCAGCGAGAGCACGCCGGTCAGCATACCGCTCGGATCCTCGGTATAGACGTAGTAGACGCTTTCGAAATCCTCGTCGAGCTTGCGGATCGCCTCGATGGCGTCACCGACCGTCGCCGTGGCAGGCAGGGAGACAAACTCCGAGGTCATAATGCGGCCGGCAGTGTTTTCCTCATAGCCCAGCAGGTTACGAATCGCCTTCTCCTCCTGAACGCCCATCAGGCGCAGGAGCTTCTCGGCCTTCTCGTAATCGAGCTCGTCGATCAGGTCGGCGGCGTCGTCCGGGTCCATCATGGCCAGCATCGACGACGCATCCGTGTCGGACAGGCCCTCGAGCATCTCGGTCATGAGCTCGTCGTCATCGAACTCCGAGATGGCCTCGGCGGCCTGGGCGGTGTCGAGCTGCGCGAACACCTGCGCGCGCAGGCGAGGATCGAGCTGCTCGATAATGTCGGCAATGTCGGCAGGATGCAGCTCGCCGAGCGTCTTATGCGACACCGACAGCTGGATGTTCTTAGTCGATCGATCGAGCAGGTCCATGTAGGACCAGGCGATGATGTCCTCGCCGAGCGGTTTGCCCAGGTGCTTCATAAAGCCCTCGACGACATGTTCAAGAGCGGGGCTGATTGCGCGCAGCAGACCGCGGGCACCAACTTCGGCACCCAGCAGGCGCAGCTGATTTTCGCCCGACATGGAAAACTTGATGTCGTTTACGCGCACGACCTTCATGCCCTGCGTGTCGACGATTTGTTTGTTGAGCACGTCGCGCGCGAGCAGGAGTTCGGTCGGCTGCAGGTACGAAAAACGGATTTCGGTAGCCGACGTCTTAAGGTATACGCCCGTCTCGTCGATACGGTCGACCCATTTTCGCCAGCTGATCATAAACGGCGTCTTGCCGGGACCGCGGAACGCGAGCGACGTCACGTGCGGAAAAACTTCGCCGGTAGCAATGCCAAAATCGTTCACAACGCCGAGCTTTTCGCCATCGACGTCCAAGACCGGCAGCTTGAGCATCTCACTCAGATAATTCACTGGTGCTCCCCATCATTATTCCTTCGGACCGTGGCCATGCCGGCACGCCATCCGTGGACTTTTAGATATGTATACGCATGCGCGGGCGGCACACCGCTCGGCGCTCACACCCCGTGCATGCGCAAGAAGCACCTGCAAGGGGTCATCGACTGTATGGTCGAGGTTTGGATTTCACCTGCAACCTTTCTCTTGACCCTTGTTATCCGCAGTAACTATAGCATCAGCATCGCGCCGTGACGCCAAATTTATGCTCCAAACATCGCAGGCATACCAAACGCTGACGCATCCGTGACATAGTCGTTTAAAAACGTCCCCCATGACTAGTCTGCGGTGTCGTTATCTTCGGCGAGCTGGGGAAACACGGCGTTCTTGGGCATGGAAGTCTTCGTTAGCGAGGTGAGTTTTTTGCTCAGCGACGTATCCGTCTTCACCAAATCGCTCAACGTCACGATCTTGTAGCCCTTGGCGACAAGGCCATCGATGATCTGCGGCAGCGCTTCGAGCGTCTGTTCGGAGCACTCGTCGCTATCGGTGAACAAAACAATGTTGCCCGGAGTCACCGATTCGAGCACTGTCGAAACCTGTTCGTCGGCGCCGTTGAGCAGCCAGTCGCCCGAATCGATATTCCACGAGACCACGGCAGACACCAGGTCCATCGCATCGATCCAGTTTTGCTCGTCAAACGCGGCGTAGGGAGCACGCAGCAACATCGTCTCGACGCCGGTCGCCGACTTAATCGCCTCGGTGCCCTTCGTGATCTGCTTGCGCACCGCCTCGCGATCCTTGCCCTTGAGCGAATCATCGCTGTAGCTGTTGGAGCCGATTTCGCATCCGGCATCGACAATCGCTTTGGCAGTAGCGGGCGAGGCTTCCGCAGCATCGCCCGAAAGGAAGAACGTCGCCGTGACGCCCTTTTCCTTGAGCACCTGCAAGACCTGCTTGGTCGCGCCGCTCGGACCCTCGTCAAATGTCAGGGCCACGTACTTTTCGTTGCCCTTGGGCGCTACGCTCGCGCACTCGACTACACAGTCGGTGGCGGGCACGACCTCGCCGCGGTCCTGCGTCTTGCCCGACTGCTCGCCGACCCATACCTCGGAGCGGCCCCGAACGCCCCAGGTTTTAACGTATTCGATAGCGCCCGTGCCCTCGACCTTCAACTTGGGCTCAATGGTCGTGACCTGGACCTCGTGCTTCTCGTACGTGTCGCGGCCGTCTTTGACCGTCACTTTCTCGCCGCCCGTTAGCTCGCGGCTATTCCACTTGCCCTGCTTCACCCGTTTGCCGTCCACCTTCACCGACAGCTTTTCGCCGCCACGGCGGGTAAGCACGCTATCGTCGACAGCCAACAAGTCGCCGGCATCGTAGGTGTCGGTCAGGCCTTGATCATCGATAAGGTTCTGCAACGTGGAGCCCACGCGCACCGAAGCCTGCTCCCCATTGAGCACAATGTCCACGCTGCGATTGACATAGCCCACGACGGCAGCGATAAACAGCACGAGCGCACAGCCGACAGCGATGAGCGCATAGGGCAGGCGGGAGGGTCGGCGCGGTGAGCGCCCGTTGCCGATGCGCGCGCTGCGATCGCTAAACCCACGGCTATGGTTGAGGTACATCGCGCCGGGTTTACGGCGACGTCGACGCTGACCGCTGGGCAGCTGCCCCAGGTCGCGTCGCGCCGTCGGACGCGCACCCGAGCGCCCGTTTAAGTTAGATCCGTTTTGGCGCATGTGCCCTCCCCCATAAACACAGCGAGCCGGAGCAACATGTCTCCGGCTCGCCTCCCATCATTTGGTACGTCGCTATTTGCTAGCTTTTGACGAGCCCCCGCTCGCCTTTTGATATTCGTCCTTAAAGGCCTTGAACATACCGCGCGTCTTGCCGAGCTGCTTGCCCAGTGCGCGACTGCCCTTGTCCACGGCGACCGATCCCTTGTCATCGAGCACCTTGGCGCCCTTCTTGACCTTATCGCCCACCACGACACTGGCCTCGGCAGCCTTGGCGGCCGCGCCACCCGAATACCCGAGCGACTTGACCTCGTCCGAGACAATCATCGCGCCGTTCTCGTAGCCGCGCAGCATCGTCGGCGGCATCTGTGTGTCGCCCACCAGCACACTCGAGGCAGTGCCGGCGGTCACGTAGAACGTCTGCACGATACCCGAACGTGGCTTGAACTCAACGTCCGAGCAGTAGCCCACGACGTCGCCCGATTCCGTGCGCACGTCCATGCCAACCCAGATGATGCAATCGTCCAGGTTGATATCGAGGCGCTTGGCCGCGGCGGCATCGTAGGTGCCCTTGACATCGTCGACCGCGACAGCACCCTCATAGACGCCGATGGCATCGAGCGCCACAAATCGATCGGGGCGCTCGATCATGCCCGCGATATCGGACTGGCGAACCATAAAGCCCACCACGCGCGTACCGCCCGGGGTAAAGACCGGAAAGTGAATCTTGCCGAGCTTTTTGGGGCTGCGCGGCGTGCCGTCCTTTTTGGTGCGCTTGTCTTCGGCAGGCTTACGATAAACCTTGACGCCGACAAAATCCCCTGCGCGCATTATGCCTCGGTCGAGGGCTCCGTGGCCTCGGTGTCGGCCTCAGTGACGTTCTCGACCACGACGTCGGCAGCGGGCGTCACGTTGCCGCCCGAGATGGCGTCGTTGAGCTGCTCGCGAAGCTGGTCCATGCGCTCGCGGGCCAGGTCGACCTTGGCGCGCAGGTCATCGGTCTTGGCGTCGACCATCGGACCAAAGTCGTTGACCGCGGCACGAGCCTCCTCGGCACCGTGCTCGTAGGTGTCGCGCATGTTGTCCCAGGCATCGTTGGCGATATCGGCGGCCATGGCACGGGTCTCGGCACCCGAGCGCGGGGCCAGAGCAACGCCGATGATAGCGCCGGCGGCAGCGCCAAAGAGCGCACCGGAGACAAAGCTGAAAGTCTTTCCCATGATCATTCCTCTCCTGCGGGCACCTCAATGCCCACCGTTTGAATGCTGTCCATTATACCCGCAGCGCAACACTTGCCGTCGCGCTCATCTGCGTACGGTAAAAGCGCAGGTACATGATGGTGATAAGCGAGTGAGCCTACTCCTGCGGTATGGCAGGCATGGCCACCGTGGCGGCCGGGTCCTCGCCGGCGCCATCAACGAGCGGAAGCGCACCTTCCTGTGCGGGACCTGCCGGAACCGTCGCCGCGCCACCGTAGACGGCAGCGGGGGACTCGTGGCTCTCGGCGGTCGCGCCCTCGGTATCGATTGCCTCCTGCAGCTCATCGTCAAAGCTCGGGACACCCTGGGGCTCCGCGGGCTCGGACTCGACAGCTTCCTCAGCAGCTGCCTCGACGCCGGGTTCGGAATCGGCAGGAGCCTCGCCTTCGGCCCCGTCCTCGGCGTTTGCGGCGGCGATGGCCTCGTGCGGATCCTTGCCCTCGGCCTCGGCGCGCATGCCCAGCACCAGGTTGCGCAGGCCCGCGACCGTGCCCTCCACGTCAGGGGTAGGCTGGTCGGCGTGCAGATAGGCCCAGTCCATCATAAAGGTCGCCGAAGACAGCGCGCCGATGGCCAGCGCGTCATCGGGGCATGAAAGCTCAACCTCAAAGACACGCTCATCGTGCTCGCTTACGCGGGTACGGCCGCACGAAATGCTGCCGGCGAGACCGGTCTCGTTCATGAGCTCCACTGTCACGTGCTCCAGCAGATGGCAAAGCTCGGTCTGGCCCATGCAGTCCTGGAATTCACGACCGGAATCGCCTAGGCACAGGTGCTTGGCAATCGCGGGCACCAGATAGTACACGCGCGCCGTGGCCTCGATGTCCTCCGAGGTCATGAGCGGCATGCCGGGGTTCACCAGCACATGCGCGCAGATCTTGTCCTCGCTGACGGTGACCTTAAGGATGTTGAACAGGCCTGCCATAACTCTCCCCTACTCTTCCTTGCCCTACTCGTCGCCGTCGTGCGGGCCCGCAGAGCCCGCGCCCGGCGTCGCCGGCTTATCTGCCGAGGACTCGGAATCCTTCTTATCGGTTTCGGCCGGAGCGATCACGCGAATAAGCGAGATGCGCTGGCCACGCATCGACTGCACCTTGAACTTGTACCCTGCAACCTCAAACACCTCTCCGATGTCGGGCACCGAGTCGCAAAGTTCCAAAATCCAGCCGGCGATGGTCTCATAATCATCGCTTTCCTCGAGCGGCCAACCAAGCTCAATCGCATCATCGCACGAAAAACGCCCATCGACGAGCCACTCACGGCGCGAAAGACGCGTGAGGTACTTGTTGTCGGGGTCGAACTCGTCCTCGATCTCGCCCACGATCTCCTCGACGATGTCCTCGATGGTAATGATGCCAGCCGTGCCGCCGTACTCGTCCACGACCACCACGATCTGGTCGTGCGAAGTCTGCATCTCGGACAGCAGCGGCAGGATGTCCTTGGTGTCGGGCACAAAGGTGGCGTCGCGCAAATAACCGGCGATGGGCTGGTCGCCCTCGCCGTCGAGCGAGGGCTGAATCAGGTCCTTGATGTGCGCGATGCCCGCCACGTTGTCGGGATCTTCGTGATAGACGGGGATGCGGCTAAAGCCGGTCTGGCGCATAGTGGACAGCACGTCGGCGACCGTCTCGTCGTCCTCGCACATGGTGGTGTCCACGCGCGGCACCATAACCTCGCGGGCAACGGTATCGCCCAGGTCGAAGATCTCGTGGATCATACGCTTTTCCTCGTCGAGCAGGTCGTCCTGCTCCGAGACCATGTACTTAATCTCTTCCTCCGAGACGTTTTGGCGATCGTCGGCGCTCTTGATGCGCAGGATGCGGGCCAGACCATCGGAGCAAGCACCAGTCAGCCACACGAGCGGACGGGCGATCTTTTGGAAAAACGACAGCGGCCCCACGACCTGCTTGGACACGCCTTCGGCATTGGCCAGACCAATGCGCTTGGGCACAAGCTCGCCAATCACGATGGACACGAAGGCGACCGCAACGGTGATGATGACCGGCGCCAGTCCGCGCGCGATGGCAGAGAGCGGCGCGATGCCAAAGCTCATGAGCCACGTGGCGAGCGGGTCGGACAAGCTCGTCGAGGCGACGGCGGACGAGGCAAAGCCCACGAGCGTGATGGCGACCTGGATGGTGGCGAGCAGCTGGTCGGAGTCGGCGGCCAGCTTAACGGCGCGCTCGGCGCGTTTGTCGCCTTCCTCGGCCTCGTGCTCCAGCACGGCGCGCTTTGCCGTGGTGAGCGCCATCTCGGACATAGAGAAGTAGCCGTTGATGAGGGTCAAAACGAGGGTGGTGATAAGGGAGATGGTTATGTCCATCGGGAGTTTCTCGAACCTCCAAGATTCGGGACGTTAGGTAGTAAGCGTAGATAACGGATAGGGCAGTTGCGTCCGGCGGCCGCTTGGATGGGTCCGCAGGCACAGACGTGATCGCTAGATTACGAAGAGGATCACCGCCATGAACTGGAAGATACTGCCGGCGAGCACCCACAAGTGAAACACACTGTGCAGGTAGCGCACGTTTTTAGCGATGTAGAACGGCACGCCCACGGTGTAGCACACGCCGCCGACAGCGAGCAGGGCAAGTGCCACGGGGTTGAGCAGCGACACGAGCTCGGGCAGCTTAAAGACGACGAGCCAGCCCATCAGCAGGTAGACCAGGCCGCTTACCCAGTGCGGTTGACGCTCGCGCATAAAGCACTCGAGGGCGATGCCGATAATGGCGATGGCCCATACGGCAAAGAACAGCATAGGGCCGCCATCGTTTGCGAGCGTGATGAGGCAAAACGGCGTATAGCTGCCGGCTATGAGCAGGTAGATGCAGCTGTGGTCGATGATGCGAAACACGCGCTTGGCGCGTGCGGGCTGAATCGCGTGGTAGAGCGTAGAGGCTAGGTATTCGAGGATAATGCTGACGCCATAGACAATCGCCGCGGCCATGTGAGCCGGGCCTCCGCCGCGAAGAGCGGCAAATACGATCAGGAGCACCAGGCCCGCGATGCCCAGCAGGCAACCGACACCATGGGTGACGGAGTTCATGATCTCCTCACCCACCGTGTAGTGTGGAACGGCCGCGGTCTTGGGTCGCGGCTTAGAACTGTCGCTCGAATCGGACATGCCGGTTACATCCTCCAACGTAAAGAGTTCTCAACACTATATCAAAGCGTCTGGGTACGTGCGAAATTTGCACCATACGTGACCCCTTGTTTACCCATTCTTTTCTTGTTGACGCATCAACGGCGAACAATCATGGTTGGTTACAGCGCTGGAGGACCGTTTTGGCTCCCGCCTTCGGAAGTATGCGGCAAAATCTGGAACTGCCGAGCAGACCGCAGTTTTACCAACAATTTATCAGGGTTTTGTTGCCAAAAACGCCTTGTGGTCGGCGGTATTCGACTTTCCCCGCACTTCCGAAAAGCCGCCCGTGAGCGCTGTGCTCGCGGGCGGCTTTTGCTCGAATTACGCCACAAAGGCGCTTATATTGTCCAATAGCTAGGCGCTATTTGACCTCGATAAGCTCGTACTTACTCGTGCCCAGGCCGATCTTCTCGGCGTGCGCGATGCACGCGCGCCAGTCGGTGTCGGGATGCGTGATGCAGAAGGGGTCACGCGCCTGCTCGCCCTCCAGATGCTCGTGGTTATGCTCCATCTTGGCCGCGCTATCGGTGAGCTCGGTGTTGGGCAGCGGCTCGGACGCCATGACGGCATCGGCACAGGCCTGGTCGATGGCGACTGGGTCGAAGCTCGCGAACATGCCGATATCGTTGACGATAGGCGTATCGTTTTCGGGATGGCAATCACAGTTGGGGCTGATATCCATGGCAAGCGAGATGTGGAAGCTCGGGCGGCCGTCGACGACGGCCTTGGTGTACTCGGCGATCTTGCAGTTGAGCACGTCGGCCGCGGCGTCATAGACGGGCTTGATGGCGTCCTGGTTGCACACGCCGATGCAGCGTCCGCAGCCCACGCAGCGATCGTGGTCGATGGCGGCCACGTGCACCGTGCGAGTAGCGCCGCTGGCAAGCTCGCGCTCGCGGGTGTCGTCGAACGAGATAGCGTTGTGCGCGCAGATCTTTTCGCAGGCACGGCAGCCAATGCAGTGCTCGGTCGCGACGTTCGGCTTGCCGGCGGCATGCTGCTCCATCTTGCCGGCACGGCTGCCGCCTCCCATGCCCAGGTTCTTCATGGCACCGCCAAAACCGGCCTGCTCATGGCCCTTAAAGTGGGTGAGGCTAATCACGATATCGGCATCCATGAGCGCCTGGCCGATCTTGGCCTCGCGCACGTACTCGCCGCCCTCGACCGGGACGAGCGCCTCGTCGGTGCCCTTGAGGCCGTCGGCGATGATGATCTGGCAACCCGTGGCATACGGGGTAAAGCCGTTCTGATAAGCGGTGTCGATGTGCTCGAGCGCGTTTTTGCGGCTACCGACATAGAGCGTGTTGCAGTCGGTGAGGAAGGGCTTGCCGCCCAGCTCCTTCACGACATCCGCGACGGCGCGGGCGTAGTTGGGGCGCAAAAAGCTCAGGTTGCCCAGCTCGCCAAAGTGAATCTTGATAGCGACGAACTTGTTCTCAAAGTCGATCTGCTCAATACCGGCGCGGCGGATGAGGCGCTTGAGCTTGTCGAGCTGGCTCTCGCGAGCATGCGTACGCAAGTTGGTGAAGTACACCTTAGCGGATGCTGCGGGTGAAGTTGCGGTCATAGATCTATCCCCTCGGTCTATATGGCGTTACAGACATAGAGGATGGTACCCGTTAAAGCGGGGTCAAAGTCAAGTACGGCGCCTAGTCATTGGGGACGTTCTTAAATGAGTGACTACTCATTGGGGACAGACTTAAATGACTGAAACCACTCATTGGGGACGGACTTAAATGAGTGCCTCGCCACCTGGAAGCTAGGGACGTTCCTTTCCTGCCGGCAGCCAGGGACAGTCCTTGGCAACCCTGCCGGCGAGCCGGCGAATCGGCAAAGACTGTCCCCGATGACTAGTCGTTTAAGTCTGTCCCCAATGACCACTCTTGGTCGTTTAAGTCTGTCCCCAATGTTTTCGACAAATCGATCATGCTGGCGTGCTGCATTGCGGCCGCCATGGGTCTTGCTGTGGATGCTTGCTTGGTCGCGGCGTTTTGTCTTGGCGTCGCAGTCGCCTCGCTTACGGAAATTGCGCAAGGCGAACGTGCCCGCCGCGCCGGTGAGGCCGCGAGCTACGCTTACATTATGGTGACCGTCTTTGTGCCGCCGTTTGTGCCGTTTGCGCCCCTCGCCCTCTATGACATCGCGCGATACGTGCGCCGTGAGCACGCCTGGGTCGCGCTGGGCGCCGGCGCCATCTTTGTCTGCGCACTCGTCGCATATGCCCACGCCGGCGCGCTTCCCACCCGTGCGCTGCTGTTGACCGCCATCCTTTCAGTCGCCGCCACCTTGCTGTCTCTGCGCACCGCTCAGCTGGAGCGCGAGCAGGAGCGCATGCGTCGCACCCGCGACGAGCTGCAGGAGCGAGCCCTCGCGCTCGAGGCGCGCAACCGCGACCTTGCCGACCGCCAGGACTACGAGGTCGAGCTCGCAACGCTCGCCGAGCGCGCCCGCATCGCACGCGAGATCCACGATAACGTGGGGCACCAGCTCACGCGCGCCTCGCTGCAAACCGAGGCCCTACGCGTGGTCCACGCCAACGAGCCCGGCGTCGCCGCCGACTTCGCTGACGTCAAGCGCACCGTGGACGAAGCGCTTCAGCTCGTGCGCTCGAGCGTCCACGCGCTCAACGACAACGCGGCGAATCTCTCCGTACAGCTCGAGCGCATCGTGGAGGGCGCGCGCTCAGATGGCGGGCCGCAGATTGAACTTGAGGTTTTGGCCGAGCATGCGCCCGCAAATGTCGCCAACTGCTTTACGGCGGTCCTGCGCGAGGCGCTTTCCAACGCCATACGCCATGCTTGCGCCCATGCTGTCACCGTACGATGCATGGAGCATCCGTCGTTTTACCAGCTCATCGTTACCGACGATGGCGCGGGCGGGGCTCAAGCAAGCAGCCGCGGCACCGCAGAGGGCATGGGGCTCGGCTCCATGCGCGAGCGCGTCGAGGCGCTTGGCGGCACCTTCACCGCCGGCCCGCACGCCGGCGCCGGCGACTGGCGTGTGTTTGCCACCGTTCCCAAACAGCAAGGAGATGAGGGCCGATGAGGCTCATCGTTGTCGACGATGACCGCTTGGTGGTCGATTCGCTCAAGATAATCCTGGGCGCCCAGCCGCAGATCGAGGTGGTGGGTACCGGCGCCGACGGCAACGACGCAGTGGCTCTTTATGCCGAACACGCACCCGATATCGCGCTGCTCGACATTCAGATGCCGGGGCGCGACGGGCTTTCGGCGGCCCGCGAGATCCTTGAGCGCGACTCTGCGGCGCGCGTGGTGTTTCTGACGACATTCTCGGATGACGAGTACATTGTGTCGGCGCTCAAACTGGGTGCCCGCGGCTACCTGATCAAAACCGATGTCGCCGCCATCCCGCCGGCGTTGGCCCAGGTCATGGACGGTAAACGCGTGCTCGAGGGTAAGGCGATCGAGGATATCAACTTTGATGAGGCGGGCGTCGAGGTGGGCACGACCCGCCGGCCCGCGGCCTTCGTCAGCCTGACCGACCGCGAGTTCGAGGTCGCCGAGCTCATTGCCCGCGGCCTCGATAACAAGGAGATTGCCGCCACCGCCTATATGGGCGAAGGCACCGTGCGAAACCACATCAGCTCAATCCTGGCCAAAATGGGCCTGCGCAACCGCACCCAAATCGCCATCGCCTACCTGCGAGGGTAGTTGCCCGAAGACCGACCGCCCCGACATAACAAAATGTCTGCTACCGGTTTAATGCCATTTCAAAACTATGCCGGTTTACGGGGCCAAACTCAGGACCCCCATCCATACCCGCGTTTTCTGTAAAATGACGGCTCGTCTACCTGCGGTTTTATTTTCACGAATATCAGCATGGTTGGGGACTCGTGACTCAGCCCCGTAAACCGGCCTAGTTTTGTCCGAGCGGCCACGTCAAGTGTCTCCGCAAGCCGCTTCAAGCCAAAAATGATCCGTTTTCCTCCGTCCCCAAGGGATCAGCCGGAACCGCTCCACGAAATCGGCCCATCTACTACGTTTAACTCGATACCCCTGACCATACCTTCGTTTTGAGCAAAACCGCAGGCGTTCTACCTGCGGTTTTGTTTTCGCGTTTTTTGACATGGTTGGGGGTAAGGGACTAAACGTAGTAGATGGGCCGGTTTCGTGGCGAGCCCTCCTCGCCTACGCACAAAAGCGCCGCCACGGAGGAGGGAGATACCTCCGTGGCGGCTGGGGGTGGGGGGTGGGGCTATGTTCTGGCTCCCCGCCGGCCGCCCGGGGCCTTTTGGCCCCGGGCGCCGCCAGCGTGCCTAGCGTTTACGGATACCCCAGACCAGGGCTCCGACGCCGGCTATGGCGATAACAAATGCCATGAGCAGTGCGGCGGTCTGCTGGTCACCCGTGGTGGGCAGGAAACCCTTGACCGTCTTGACGATGTTCGTCACGGTCTTGGGCGTGCCGGGATCGGGCGTCGGCACGGGCGGCTCGGGCTTCTTGTACGTGTTGTTGAACACGATGCCCTCGACGCTCTTGTCGCCCTTGGTAAAGGCGACATTCGCCTTGAGGTTGCCCTCGCCGTCATCGGCCACGTTGACGGTCGCGGTAAAGACGGACTTGTCGTAGGTCATACCGGCCTCGTCGCCCTTGACCTCGCTGATGGTATAGACGTACGTTCCGGGCTCGTCGTACTCGAACTTGTCGAAGTTGATCTTGCCGTCGGCATCGTTGGTGACCGTAGACTCGATGTCCTCGCCAACGAGCTTAAAGCTAAACTCGTCCTTCTTGAGCTCGCGTCCCTCGAGCACCTTGATGGCACCGATGGAGACCTGCGTGGGCATGGCATGATACTTGTTGGTAAAGCCAGCCGACTCAGTAGTTCCCTCGAGCTTGTGCGTCGCGGTCAGCGTGCCGTCTCCGTTGTCGGAGACGGTGGTCACGACGGTGTAGGTCGTGCCGTCATAGGTGACGCCCTTGTACAGGCCGAGCGCGTTGGGGCAAGCCTCGCGCAGCATGTACGTGTGCGCGCCAGGTGCCTCGTAGCGGATCGGGCTCAGCGCGACGGTGCCATTGGCGTCGTTGGTGCCGGTCGCGACAACCACGCCGTCCTCGAGCAGCTCAAACGTGAACTCGCCTGCTGCAAGGTCGCGTCCGGTCAGGCGCTTGACCGTCTTGACCTGATCGGTCACCACAGAATCGGTAGGCGTCACGCTGTAGGTGTTGGTGAACGTGAAGCCAGCGCCGTCGTCACCCTCGCGCACGACCTTCAGATGTCCAGCGCCGTCGTCAGTCACGGTGTAGGAAACCTTACGCGTGGCGTTGGCGTCGTTAGTCACGCCAGGGGCGCTACCGGACTCGGTCACCGTGTAGGTAAAGGTGTGCGAGCGCGGGGCAATGGGGGCTGCGGGCTCGGACTCGCTGCCGGACTCGTCGGCATTGGCGTCAGCGTCGGCGTCGGTCTCTTCAGCCTCTGCCTCGTCGGCCTCGGCTTCGTCAGCTTCGTCTGCCTCAGCCTTATCGGTCGCATCATCCGTCACGCCCAAGGCGCGGTTGAGGTCCTCGAGCGTAAAGTGGATCTTGCCAAAGTCCACGTTGCCGGCCGCGTCGTTGGTTGCGGTCGTGCGCTCGGGCATCGGGGCGCCCGCCTCATCGGCGGTCACGGTAAAGGTGAACTTACCCGTGATATCGGCCGGGGTCAGGCCCTCGGCAGCCTGGAGCTTCTTGGCGCCGGCGAGCGCGGCGTCAACGGCATCGGCGCCGTAGACGTTCTCGAACACGGGCTCGACGCCACCGTAGTCAGGCTTCGCCGTCAGAGTGCCGTCGCCGTTGTCGACGACGATGACCTTAAAGCTAAAGCTCGACTTCGCGGCAGTAATACCCTTTGCTGCGAGCGGGGACGTGTACTCAAACGCCGTGTAGTTGATAGTCCACGCAAGCTTGGCATCCGTGTCGGTACGGATGGCGCGTCCGGCGCTCACCAAATCGGCGAGCATCTCAGTCGTGTAATGCAGCGCGCCAAAGCTCACCTGGCCGTTGATGTTGGTCGCCACAGTGCCGTCAATGGCTTCCGTCTCGCCCGCATAGGCGATGCCAAAGTAGAACTCGCCGTTGGCCAGCGGACGACCGGTCAGGGTCTTGGTGGCGACAATCTGCGCAAGCTCGCCGCCCGGGTTATCGGTCGATGCGTGGTAGCTGTTGGTGAACGAGACCAAGGCGCTCTCGACCTTATTCTCGCCGCTCTTGTGGACCGCCACCGGCGTGCCATTGGGTCCGCCAGAAACGGTCGTCGTAGCGGTGAGCGTACCAGCGCCATCGTCGGCGATAGCGATCGTCACGGTGCGTACGGCCTCGTCGTAGGTGTAACCGGGCTGGCCATCGTTCTTCTCGGCAACGGTGTATGTAAAGGTCTTGCCCGCGTCAGCCTGCGTAAACTTGACCTCATGGCCAGCCAGGATGTCGATCAGACCAACCGTTGCCTCTGCCGTTGCAGGGGACTTGTACACGTTGGCGCCCTCGTGCAGGCCGAGCGCGATGGCCGAAGCCTCGTCGGCAGGCGTCACGGTAAAGGTGAACTGACCCTCGGTCATGGGACGTCCGGAGAGGGTCTTGCTGAGCTTGAGGCCGCCGGCCGCGGCGTAATCGAGCTCAGTACGGTACGCGTTGGTGAAGCGGCCGCTTTCCTTCTTGGTGACGTTGGCGGTCAGGACGCCCTTGCCGTTATCAGTCACGGTCACTTCGGCAGTTGCGACATGCGCGTCATACGTCATACCGGCCGCGCTTCCCGCGTTCTCGCAGATCTCGTACTTGTAGGTTCCGGCAGCCGTGTAGTGGATCTTGCCGAACTTGATGGCGGCGATGCCGTCCTTCGCGTCATTCTTGCTCACGGTCACGGTTGCGGGGTCGGGCAGCGGGGTGCCCTCGGGGGCGATGATGGTAAAGCTGAACTTGTCCCCCTCAGTCCACTCTCGGCCGTCAATGGCCTTGCTCAGGCCAAAGTCGAGCTCTGTGTCGATCGGGGTCACGCTGTAGGTGTTCTTGAACTCGGCGGGCTCGGTGCCCTTCAGGACATGCTCGGCCTTGAGAGTGCCGTCGCCGTTATCGGTGATGGTGGTCTCGATGGTGAACTTGGCATCGCTGTAGGTGATACCGCCGGCGTTGCCCTTGGCCTCGCGCAGTGTGTAGGTGTGCTTGCCGGGCTTGTCGTACTTCACGGCGTTCATCGTGATCTTGCCTTCGGCATTGTTGGTGCCGGTGGCGACGACCTTGGCGTCCTTGCCCTCGCCCTCGACGAGCTCGAATCTGAACTCGCCAGCCTTGAGGCCGCGGCCGTCCAGGACCTTGGTCGCGGTGATCTGGTCGGTGACGCTTTTCTCGACGGGCGTCACGCTATAGGTATTGGTGAACGTAAATGCCGCATCGCCGTCCGGCTTGCGGGACACCCTCAGAGTACCCTCGCCGTCATCAGTCACGGTGAAGGAAACCGTACGCGAAGTCTCGGCGTCGTTGGTCACGCCAGCGACCTCACCGGACTCGGTCACGGTGTAGGTAAAGGTGTGCTCGCGCTTCTCGGGCTTCTCGCCCAGAGCCTTGTTAAGGTCGTCGAGCGTAAAGGTGATCTTGCCAAAGTCGACCTTGCCCTTGGCATCATTGGTCACGCTCGCGTTCGCGGGCATGGGTGCGCCCTCTTCACCGGTCACCGTAAAGGTAAACTTGCCGGCAATGTCAGCCGGGGTCAAGCCATCAGGAACCTGCAGATTCTTCTTGCCCACAAGCGATGCCTCGACAGGCGCGGCAGTGTAGGTGTTCACAAACTCGTTGCCGGCATCGCCGTAGACAGCCGTCGCCGTCAGGGTACCATCGCCGTTGTCGACAACGGTTACACATGCGTCAATTGCCGACACGGTGGCGCTCACGCCCGCAGGCAGCTTTCCGGTCTGCTCGGCAGCAATGTAGCGAATGGTCCACGTGGGCTTGTCGGAGCTAGCATCAACCGACGCCTTGCCCTCCTCGACCAGCTTGGCAAGCGACTCGGTCGTGTACGTCAGCGGCCCGAACTCAACCTTGCCACCCTTGTTGGTTGCATCCAGCAGAACCTCGTCGTGCCCCGCATAGCTCAGCGCAAACTTAAATTCGTCATCGGCCATCGGGCGCCCCGTGAGCGTCTTGGTTGCCTCAAGAGTCAGCGGGGTTTCCGTCTTGGCGCTATAGGTGTTCTTGAACTCGGTCTCGCCCGAGATCTTTTCAACGTCAGCCTTAAGCCCACCCGTGGCCTCAACCGCCACGGTCACCTTGAACGTGGCAACGTTCTCGCTGTAGGTGATGCCACCGGCGCCGCCCTTGACCTCGCGGACCTCATAGGTGTACTCGCCCGGCTTGTTGCAGGTGATCTCGCCGAAGTCGATAGCTGCCTTGCCATTGTCGTCCAGGTCGTCATTGGTCACGGTCGCGGTCGCGTGTGCGGGCATCGGGGCGTCATTCTCGGACGTTGCGGAGAGTTCAAACTTAAACTCGTCCACATCCGTCCAATCGCGGCCCTCGAGCACCTTGGTCAGGCCAAAGCTGGCCTTGGTATCCACCGTTGTCGGCGTCACGTTAAAGCTGATCTTGCCGTTGTTGCCCAGGTAGGAATTGACATGCGTCGCGGTCGCCTTGGCGGACACGTTGTTCCACTTGGGGTTAAGAACGTCGGTCGCGGTACCAGTGTTGTTGCCGCCCACACTCTCCTTGGTGGTGTGGAGCTCGTCGATAAAGGCTAGGCGCGCGGTTCCCACGCTAAACGAAAGGCTGCCGTCCTCGTCAGCAACAATAGCGCCGTCAAACTTCGCAGCGTCGCCGCCGATAAACTCGATGACGGCAGAGGCGGGCTTGGCCTCATCGTTTTCGCCCTGCTCCTCAAACTCATCCTTGTAGTAATAGGTGCCGGTATCTGCCAGCGAATTCTTTGCAGGCTGCGTGCAGTCCTTGTCCGTGTAAATTGGGGTCTGTTTCTGGAAGTAGTAGTAGCGGTTGGTGTCGGCCGGCTCAAAGGTCGCAACCGTATTACCCAACGCGCCGGTCTCCCACTTGTTCGCGTAGAAGTTCACGGTCTTGGTGCCATCGTCGGCAACGGTCGTATTCTTTTCGATGTAAGCCTTGAGCCCCGTGACCTCCTCAGGCGCAAATAGGTTGTCGAGCGCAACACTCTTCACGCTCGAAGCATACTTCACCTGGATGGGCTTAACGTTGTCGACCGAAAGCTTGCCGTCTACGGTCTTAAAGTGACTCAGCGGAATCAACGACGCAGGAATATCGACCGTTACGATATCGCCCTTCTGGGGATTGTCATCGCCGGCGCGCTGCACGGTGATGAGCAGGTCTTTTGCCTTGCCGGTGAACTCGTAGGTGTCGGTATTGGTTTCTTTATTGACCGTCTTGCTCGCCTTGGTAAACGGCGTGCCGTTAATGACGACTTCGGTAAATCCGTCAACCTGCATAAAGTCGCCCAGCTCGTCGGTAAACGTGATGTAGCCGGACTTGGTCTCGTCGTAGCCCTTATGGATTTCGGTCGGATAAGGCGCCTCCGATGTGATGGCCTGCGAGATGTCGTCGAAGACCTTCTTGAGCTCTTCGGCATTGGTCGCCGACTTGTAGTAGTCGGAGTTTTCCGCACGCGTTCCGTGAGAATTCCATTTCGTGGCATTGGGGTAGTTGCTCGAAACGGCCTGCATGAACTTGTTCTCTTGGCTTGTCTTCGAATCCTGGACGCTGGCTTTGGGATCCGCGCCATCAAAGATGCCGATAGTATAAACGGTGGCCTTGCTGTCCTTCATGTTCTTGGCAGCCGCCACGCCAGCATTGGCGACATCCGGATTGAACTCGCTGAAGCTTGTCGGCGTGCCGTCGGTAAAGAACACAACAATCTTCTTGGCGCCCGCGCGACCAGAAGTGATGCCCTCTGCCAGCTGCAGGCCATTGTCGGCGCGCGTGGCACCGGCGGGCCTAATCTCATCAATTTTATTCTTGAGATCGGTTGCTTTGCTGCCAGAGCAATCGATCAGGCCCGTCATTACCTGCGAGTAGTTGTACGTGTTAGTTCTGCCGTGTTCCTGTTTCTTGTACGTATCATTACCGACCTTTTCGGTCGTATCTCCCGAAAACTTAACGATAGCAACCTTATGCTGCCTATCCACGCCCTCGATACCCTCGTTTTGCTTGGCGATGGTATCAATAAAGCTGTTCGCAGCGCTCTTCAGTGCATCGATACGCTTGGTGGAATCTCGACCGCCCATCTCACCATCCATCGAGCCAGAAGCATCCAGCACCATCACGATATCGAGCGGCGTGGTGACCGTCACGGTTGAATTAGACGTCGAGGACATCGCCGAAAGCGTAGTCACAAAATCTGACGCTTCGTTTTCTCCGGCTTTCTTGACCGTCTTGTCGGTCCAGATTCGGCCGACGTTTTGAGTCGTTACTTTATTACCGTTGTGACCGGCCGCCCAGATTTCCCAGCGTCCGCTGGTGTCGGGATCGACGACGACCTTTCCGCTCATTGTCGGTCCGTCCATTCCGGTGCTGGACCTGGCGTTGGCCTCGGGCAGCATGGCAAATGCCGCAGCCGGCAATACCAGCACTACGGCCAGCATCACCGCCAAGAAACCCCTCGTGTACTTACTCATCGCGTCTCCCTTCTCGCAGGCTCAGACCTTGCATCAGCCTCAAGTTACGGAATGAGACACAATTTGAGCAGGTGACACACGTTCCAGATTCGGTTTTGGGCGTGAGACAAATGTCTCACCAAAGTTGAGACATGAGGGTTTTCGCAGGAAAATGGGTGCGACTCAAGATGGACGGGGCAAAAGGGCCCGTTTTCCTCCGTCCACGGGAGATCAAAGGCTGTTACGGATATGGTGCCATTTCAAAACTGTGCTGGATTACGGGACTAATGTCGGGACCCTTATCCATACCTCCATTTTTTGAAAAACGGCAGACTATCTACCTGCGGTTTTGTTTTTGCAATTTTCTGTATGGTCGAAGGTTCGCTATCCAGCCCCGTAATCCGGCATAGTTTTTGTTCGCAGAGGCTTAGCCGCGCGTTCACGCGCGGGGCCGGCGGGGCATTTTTGCCCCACCGGCCCCTATTCCAGCTCTATTCCAGTGCTACTCCGGCTTGGTTTCTACCGTGGGAGTCTTGTTCGCCGCAACCGGAGTACGGGCGGTGTCCATAGTCAGGCAGTGCTTGGGGCAGCTCTCGATGCACTCGCCACACACCACGCAGGCGTACGGGTCGATCGACCAGGTACCACCCTTGCGATCGACCGCAAGCGCGCCCGCCGGGCAGCGACGCGCGCACATACCGCAGCAGATGCACACGTCCATATCGTTGACGATATGCCCGCGCAGGCGCTCGGGCGCCGCCAGCTCCTCCTGCGGATAGCACACCGTGACCGGCTGCTTGACCATAGAGCCCAAGGCCGTCTTGGCAAATGTCATCAAACTCATGCCGCGCCTACCTTTCCGTGCAACTAATGCAGGGGTCGATGGTCAGGATAATCATGGGCACGTTGGCAATGAGCACGCCCTGCAGTGCATGCGTCAGGCCCGCCAGGTTTTGCGACGTCGGCGTGCGCACGCGGAAACGGTCCAAATTCTTGGTGCCGTTACCGCGCACATAGTAGTACGCCTCGCCGCGCGGTTGCTCAATCACAACCTCGCCGCGTGCGCCATCGGCCGGCGTAAGCTTGGTGCGCCCGCCGATGCCGTCGTGCGGAATCTTGCCCACAAGCTCCTTAATGATGTCCATGGCCTGCGTGACCTCGGCACAGCGCACCTGGCAGCGGGCATAGCAGTCGCCATCGGTGGCAACGATGGGCTCAAACGCAGCCAGGTCCGCATAGGCACCGTCGCCAAACATGCGCACGTCGTAGTCCACGCCCGAGGCGCGCCCAAACGGACCGACCATCGACAGGTCCAGCGCGTCTTTCTTGCTGATCACGCCCACGCCATGCAGGCGCTCGCCGCAGCTGTTGTCGTCCAAAAACGTATGCACCAGGGCCTCGTAGTCGGGGCGCATGGCATCGAGCGTCTGGACAATGCCCGCCAGCTCGGAGTCCTCAATGTCATGCTTAAGGCCGCCGATCTCGTTAATCGACAGAATCACGCGACCGCCACACGTGCTCTCAAAGATCTTGAGAATCTGCTCGCGCAGGGTCCACGAACGATAGAACAGCGCCTCGAAGCCAAAGGCATCGGCGAGCAGGCCCAGCCACAGCAGGTGCGAGTGAATGCGCGAAAGCTCGTGCAAAATGGTACGGATATACTGCACGCGGCCAGGCACCTCGATATCGAGCATGCGCTCGCAGGCGCTGGCATAGCCGCAGCTGTGACCCACGGCGCAAATGCCGCAGATGCGCTCGGCGATGTAGCCAAACTGGTGCATGTCACGCTTTTCGGTGAGCTTCTCGAGTCCGCGGTGCACAAAGCCGATCTGAGGAATAGCCTCGATAACGCGGTCGTCCTCGAGCACCAGGTCCAGGTGAAGCGGCTCGGGCAGCACCGGGTGCTGCGGGCCAAACGGAATAACGGAGCGATGTGCCATGGACCTTACGCCTCCTTTTTCTGCTTATCGCGGGCGGCCTTGGCGGCAAGCGCCGCGCGGACCTTGGCCGCTTTCTCGGGATCCATGGCGGCGAGCTTTGCCTCCATCTCGGCGGCCTTGAGCGCGGCCTTCGCAGCAGCCTCGTCATGCTGAGCATCGGAGCCGGCAGCCGCAGCGGGCTGAGCGACGGCAGCGCCCGCAGCATCGCCAGCGCCCTCCCCCGCAGCGGCCGCGGCAGCGGCGGCCTTCTCGGCCGCGGCCTTGCGCGCCTTGGCCTCGGCAGCGGCACGGACCTTCATGGCCTTCTCGCGCGCGGTTTTCACCTCGGGCGTGATGACGCTCATGGGCTCGGCAGTCGAGACCTGGTAGAAAAAGCCCTTAAAGTCAATCTGCATGTCGGTAATGGCAAGCCCAAACAGGTCGTGTGCCTCATTTTCAAACGGGAACACCGCAGGGTAGTACGAGCTGATGGATGGAATCTCCTGGTACTGGTCGATACCATCGACTACCAGGTTCTCAATCGCATAACTGCCGTCCTGCGCGATCTGCTCCTGGGCAGCACGAACGTTGATGAACGTATAGACCAAGCGATACGTGCCGTCGTCCACATTGCGCTCGGCGTGCATCTGCACAAAGCGGGCACCGGAACCCTTGAGCGCCTGGACATGCGACAGCAGCGCATCGAGCTCGACGGTGGTATAGATTGCCTTTTGCATTACTCGGCCCCCCTTGCAGCGGCGGACGCGGCGGGCGTCCCAGCAGGTGCGTCGCCAGCGGCGGGCGCGTCGCCGGCCTCAGCCGCGGCCACAAATCCGTCCTCGCCCAGCTCAACGCCGCCATCCCAGGTAGCAGCACCGCCCACGGTAAGCGGGTCGCCGCCGGCGCGCATCACAGCCTCCTTCTGGTCCAGGATGCCGCACGCCTCCACGATGGCGTCGATCACCGTCTCGGGGCGAATGGCGCATCCGGGCGCGTACACGTCCACGGGAATTGCGCGGTCCACGCCACCGATCACGTTGTACGCATCGCGGAACACGCCGCCCGAGCACGCGCAGATGCCGCACGCCACCACGCACTTGGGCTCGAGCATCTGGTTGTAGATCTGGCGCACGACGGGCAAGTTCTGGGCGTTGACCGACCCCGTCACCAAAAAGATGTCCGCATGTTTGGGGTTGCCGGTGTTGACCACGCCAAAGCGCTCCGCATCGAACAGCGGCGTGAGCGAGGCCAGCACCTCGATATCGCATCCGTTGCAGCTCGAACCGTCGTAATGAATAACCCACGGCGAACGCGACATTTTATGATCCATGGATGCCGCCTCCTAAATAAACACGTCGACGAGGATGGGCATAAGGTTGAGCAGGCCAAACACCAGCGCCACACCCCAGCCGAGCTTAAAGCAGCTGCGCCAGGTGCTACGGGCGAAGGTGTTATCGATCAGTACCTCGGCAAAATACGTCATGACCATAACGACCAGGGCGACGACCCAGCTCACCGGGTTGTCCCAAACAAAGAACATGCCCACCCACATCAAAAACAGCACGGTCTCGCACCAGTGCATAAGGGTCATCTTGGCCAGCGTGCCGCCGCTCATCTCGGTGGCGACGCCCTGGACGATCTCCTGATGCGCGTGATGCGAGTACGAAAGGTCAAACGGCGACTTGCGCAGTTTGATGGTAAGCACCGCGAGCAGTGCGAGGAAGATGGGCGCGCTGTACACGATGATGGGGGCCGACTGCCCCGTCACGGCGATGGAATCGAAGCTGTCGGTGGCAAGGTACAGGCCCACACTCATCAGCAAAACGGCGGGCTCGTAACTCATGACCTGCAGCAGCTCGCGGTCGGCTCCGACCTGGGCAAACGGGCTTTGCGTCGAGGCGGACGCCAGCACCACAAAGATCGCAGCGAGGGTAACCATAAAGGCGCATAACAGTGTGTTGGAACCCGACACAAAGATGCCGCCGCCCACCACGGTAAAGATGAGCGCGCACGCCATGTAGGTATCGTCCACGGTGTTTACGCTGGCAGGGGCTTTGCGCAGGAGCTTGGCTACATCGTAGAACGGTTGCAGCAGACGCGGTCCCACGCGGCCCTGCATGCGGGCGGACAGCTTGCGGTCGATGCCGTCGATCAGGCCACCAACCAAAGGCGCCAGCAGGGCAAACGCCACGGTGCCTATAAAGATGCCCACGACGCCCGAGCCTTCGAAATACTTGCCGCGCAGCACCGAGGGCTCGCCCATGGCGAGCGTATCGGGACCAATCCATACGCAGCATAGCAGCGCGAACAGGATGATGCTGCAGCACACGATGCTGCCCGCGGGGCCAATGCGATTCTCGCCAAGGGCGTCCTCCAGGTACCAATTGCGCTTTTCGGCCTTCACCTCGTGTCCCATCGAGCCGCGGAAATGACGGTAATTGTCGGTTCCCACACCCGAAAGATATACGTTTACGTGCGGTTTGTCGCTCACGCGGAATGAAGTCAGCAGCACCACGGCGATAAAAGCCACGATAACCACCATTAGATACATGGCATCCTTGCCAATAACATACGGCACGCGGCCAAACACCATGGCCAAGTAAGGCGACACCAGACCGCTCGAGATAATCGGGAACGCTACACAGCACAGAATCAGCAGCGCGGCGATAGTGTTGAGCGCTATCCATTCGGTCTTATGGACATTGCCCTCCACGTTTTCGGCCGTAGAATCCACGCCCGAGAGCTTGGCGAGCCACTTGCCCCAGAAGAAGAACGTCGCGGCCGAGCCAAAGGCCAGCACCATGATCATGAGCACATTGCCGGTCTGCGCAAACGCCACCAGGGCGCCCCACTTAGACACGAGCATGCCAAACGGCGCCACGAACATGCCCATGATGCCCAGCATCATCAGGCGCGTCAGGTGCGGCATGCGACTGAACATGCCGTCCATGTCCTCGATATTGCGGCTACCGATATGATGCTCGGCCGTGCCCACGCACAAGAACAGCAGCGACTTTGCCACCGTATGGAACAAGATCAAGAAGATGGCGGCCCACACGGCCTCGGGCGCGCCGACACCCAGGCAGGCACTGATGAGGCCCAGGTTGGAAATGGTGGAGTACGCGAGCACACGCTTGGCATTGCTCTGCGAGACGGCCATGAGGGCGGCGAGCAAAAACGTGATGGCGCCCACGCTCGTGACCATAAAGCCGGTCACGGGATAGGTGGCGTACAGCGGGCTCAGCTTGACCATCAAAAACACGCCGGCCTTGACCATGGTGGACGAGTGCAGCAGGGCGCTCGTGGGCGTGGGGGCGACCATGGCGCCGAGCAGCCAGGTGTGGAACGGCATCTGAGCGGCCTTGGTAAGCGCGGCGATCGACAGCAAGACGACCGGCAGCACCAGCAGCGCGGATTGCGCGGTTCCGGCGCCGGAAAGCTCGATCATGCCCGAGATGGTCAGCGGTACGCCGTTGACATGCAGGAACATAAGGCCCGCCAAAAACGCGATGCCGCCCAGCATGTTGAGGATGATCTGGGTAAAGGCGTTTTTGATGGCCTCGGGCGTGCGCGTATAGCCAATCATAAGAAACGAGCACACGGTGGTGATTTCCCAGCCGCAGAACAGCCACTCCAGGTTGTCGCTCGTCACGATGACGAACATGGCCGAAAGGAACAGGAACATAAGCGCCAGGAACTGCGGGCGTCGGTCGGGCGCGGTCTGCCCACGCAGCGCGGCCTCGTGCTCATCGTGCGCCTGGAAGTCCTTCATGTAGCCCAGGGCATACACGCAGATCAGGCTGCCGACAATGCCAACGGCGAGCACCATGATCACGCTCATATAGTCCAGGTAGAGCGGCGTGGCGGTGACGACCTCGGCCGTGGGCAGCGTCATGGCAGCGAAGGCAACCGAACCCACCAGCTGCACCACGCCGAGCACACCGGTAAGCGCGTTCCTATATTTGAACGCGTTGTACAGGATGACGGCGCACAGAATTACGTCGATGACGGAGCTGATGATCGAGAGCACATGCGAGGTGCCGGGGGCAACCTCAAAGCCCTGCGGACCCGTGCCAAAAAATAAGACGGCAACTACAACGGTCACCGCCATAATAATGCCGGAGCCTACAAGCCCTACCGCATCGCGGGCTCGGTCACTGCGCGCGAGCAGCATGCCCATCGCCGGTACCAGCGGAAACAGGGTAAGGAAATACAGTAGCGTCATACCATCACTCCCCCATGCAAAAACGCTGCAATTATTTAACGTTATAGCTCAAATTGGGAGTTCAGGCGGCAGGTTTTCGGTCAACTGGGGAGTTTTAGGCGTATAGGGTAAGGGCATGTCCGCTTTGGAGTAGAGAGGCAACGCTCCCCCTCTCGTAGCGGCGGGCGCACGGGCCACTGCGCGCGGTTTATTGACCACTTTGAAGGATGTCCCGATAGACTCGCGGCGGTCCAAAAAGTTGGCGCGGCAAGAAAAATGCGCCCCTGCGGACGCACCATCCCGTTCGCTATTCCGCCTTTTTAACGCGCGGTTTACGACCCCGCGGCTTATCGACCAAGGCAGCCTCGCCACCGTCGCGATACTGTCGGCACCAAGCTTTAACCGAAGACTCGCTGGGGATCTTGTGCTTGACCATGACCTCACGCACCGTCAGACCATGTTCCAAGCGGTCCTTAACCACGGCAAGCTTAACGTCAAACGAATATGTGTGGTGATGAGAGCCCGCATTGAGAACGGCGTCGGCGCCGCCCACGGCATACGCACGGGCCCACTGACGGGCTGTGGCCTGGGGGATGCCAAGCTCTGCGGCGAGCGCGCGATGGCCGACCCCTTCTTGGAGGATCTCGACAGCACGCTGCCTAATCTCGGGCGCATGCGTGCGAGTCCTTGTTGTTTCTGACATACCTGCCACTTCTACTTCTTAGCCTTAAACGTTAAATTGCTTTCTTACGTGCAAGTTAGATAGTAGCATTTTACTGTTTGCTCAAAGCAGTTAATTAAAATAGACGCGGCGCTATCTGGGAATTTGACACCAATTTACGACATTTCTTTATTGATTATTTACGCTGGTAACTAGCTCGCAGCTAATCGTCATTCGCTTGCCAGCAACATTGGCATCTCTTTATATCCTTTGGAATAGAGGATATAGTTATTAACCCCTCCTCCAATAATTTTGAGCAGTCTGCAAGGCAGTAGACGCCTCACTCCCCATGATTAGCGCGCATTGTCGTCCACCGGGGCAAAACAAAAAGGGCGGGACCTGCTGCGCTTGCAGGCCCCGCCCCGATTGACACCCGATGGGACGCGGCCGGGCGAGACAGATCCGTGCTACCGCCCCACCTGGCCGCGATGTTCAACTACAGCTCGTTGGCCGCGTGATATGCCGTGCGAATGGCGTTCGCAATGTCGGCGGTGCGCTCGCCCGAGCAGTCGCCCACACAGGTCACGGGCACCGTAACGCCATCCAAGTCAAACGCGTTGGCCTTGGAACCGACGGCCATCACCACGTAATCGCAGGCGATCTTCACCGGCTCCTCGGCGCCGTCATCGGCAGTGCGCACGGCCTCCACGCCCTCGTCGGTAATGGCGGTCAGACGGGTCTTAACATGCTGCTCCACGTTGTGCTCTGCAAAGTCGCTCATAATCAGCGGCAGAATGGTCTCGGACTCGCCTGCGGCAATCTTGTCGAGCATCTCCACGATCGCCACTTCGCAGCCGTGCTGCAGCAGGTACTCGGCAGTCTCGGTGCCCACCAGGCCACCGCCAATGACGGCGACGCGTCCCGTAAGCTCCACTTTGCCGGCCAGCACGTCCCAGCTCGAGACGACCTTCTTAGAATCGGCACCCGGAACGGGGATGACCACGTCGTGCGCGCCCACAGCCACAATCGCGGCGTCGGCGGCGTTGAGGTCCTCAGTGGTAGCGACGTGGTTGAGCTCAACCTTCACGCCCAGGCCGGGCAGAATCTTCTCGTAATACTCGACCGAGCGCATGATTTCGCCCTTGCGCGGAGGCGCGGCCGCCAGCACAATCTGGCCGCCCAGATGATCGCTCGCCTCGTAGACGGTCACGTCGTAGCCGCGCTTGGCCGCCACGCGTGCGGCCTCCAGACCGGCAATACCGCCGCCCACAACGGCGATCTTCTTGTCGCCCTCGCCCGGCTTAATGGAGATGGTAGCCTCGTCGCCGTTCTCGGCATTGAGCACACACGAGATGTACTTGCGGTTTTGAATCGCATCGACGCAGCCCTTGTTGCAGTTGAGGCACTCGCGGATGGGTTCGCCCGTGGCGGCCTTCAGCGCAATGTCGGGGTCGCACATGAGCGAGCGGCCATAGGCGATGATATCGGCTGCGCCGTCTTCCAGAATCTTCTCGCCAGCCTCGACCGAGACAACACGGCCCACAGTTGCCACCGGCACGGAGACCAGGGCCTTGACGCGCTCGGCCACGGGCAGCGTCCAGTTGTAGGGCATGGCGCCCATGGACGGAATGGTGTCGCCCATATTGCCGGTGTGGTTGGCTTGTGCAACCTGGATCATATCGATGCCCGCGCCCTCGAGCAGCTTGGCGAACTCGCAGGCCTCGTCGGGCTGCAGGCCGCCCTTGCCACGCGGCGTGCCATCGGGGTTCTCCATGATCACGGGGAGCTTATACTCCACCATCAGCTGCGGCGCGGCTTCCTTGATGGCAGCGACGACCTCCAGCGCGTAGCGAACGCGGTTCTCAAACGAGCCACCGTACTCGTCGGTGCGCTTGTTGAGGATCGCGGAGCACAGCGAACCCACCAGGCGGTCGCCGTGGACCTCGATGGCGTCGATGCCGGCCTGCTGCGCGCGAGCGGCCGAGGCAGCGATGGCCTCCTTGATCTGGGCGAGCTGCTCTACGCTCGCCTCGTTCACAAAGTGCTGCATATCGTGGTGCAGCTTGGCATATGCCTGCTTGCGGATCTCGTTGGACTCGGCCATCTTGGCGGCAAAGGTCTCCTCGTCGCCGGCGGCCTTGGCCTCCTGCGCGGCTTTGGCCGCAGCCATGGAGCCCATGACCATGCGGCCGACACCGGGCACGTCGTACTCGGGGTGGAACAGCTGCAGCGCGACCTTGGCACCGTGCTTGTGGACGGCGTCGGCCAGTGCCTTAAACGTGGGGATCTGGGCGTCGGTTGCCAGCTTGGGCGTGGGGCTTGCGGTCATGACGGGAGCGACGTCGCCGATGACGATGTAGCCCACGCCGCCACGGGCCAGACGCTCATAAAAAGCCAGGCTGCGCTCGCCGATGGAACCGTCGCGCTCCTCATAGCCGGTGGTCAGCGGCGGGAACATAATGCGGTTCTTGAGCTCAAGGGGGCCAACCGTAATGGGCTGGAGCAGCTTGGACGCAGGTGCGGTCATGGACATTCCTCTCTTGTAGACGCGGCGGCGATGGTGCCGCGTAGTTGTTTAGAGGATATGGCATGGGGGTACAGCGGCACAACGAAAATCGGCGGATAGCAGGCAGCGGCAGGCGGATGGGGCGGGGCGGCCCGTCGGTTTGTCTCAATCTGTAACAGCTACCCAGCAAAACCGGGTCTTACTGTTACAGATCGAGATATTCCTCTCGACCCATACTCAACAATCTAAATCTGTAACAGCTAGACCCACTTTTGACCCCTACCTGTTACAGATCAAGACAAACGGAAGCGTTCCGTCGGAAAATCTCGATCTGTAACACCTACAGGCCAAAAACGACCCCAGATGTTACAGATCGAGACGAACAAACTCGGTCCGACCAAACATCTCAATCTGTAACATCTAGACCGACTTTTGGCCTCCACCTGTTACAGATCAAGACAAACGGCAACTGTCCGTCCGAATATCTCAATCTGTAACAACAACTCGGCAAAATCCGTCCCTCGTGTTACAGATCGAGACAAACGGAGCCCCGCTCGCCGGAAATCTCAATCTGTAACATCTACAGACCAAAATCGGACCCACCTGTTACAGATTGAGACAGCCCCAACAACACCGTCCCCGTTCGTGGAAACGACCGCCACACTCACCTTTTTAAACAACCTAAGTTGATGCCATCGCCGTCCATGCCCGGAATGGCAAACGAGAACAGGTCTTTACCCCACTCAAAGTCGAGCTTCTCCTTGATGAGCTTGGCGTTGTGGCCAAAACCGCCCGTGGCGACAATCGCGAACTTGCACGAGATCTGGTACTCCTCGCCGTCCTTGTCCTTGGCAGTCACGCCGCAGATGGCGCCGTCCTCACCCTTGATAAGGCCGGTGCCCGGGCACTCAAATATAAACTCGACACCCAGGTCCTGGGCACGCTCGGTCATGCGCTTGGTCATCGTGGTCGCCGCGCGATGAGGCGAGCGCCCGCCTCGGCTGCAGCGACCGCCGCGGCAAGGCCGCTCAGACCAGCGGCGACGACAACGACGTCGGTCTCTAACTGTTTCATGCGAATCCTCCTTTATAGGGCTCTCGGACGAGCCCGGGTTTCATGCGAATTGCATGCGTATCGACAGCCATACTTTCGCTCGAGAACAGGCTCAAAACCATGTGCAGGCGCACCGATGTTTGCCCATAGCGACCATGGGCTTTGTGCGGATGAACCATGCGTTTGGGCAACGCTTTCGCGCGCATGGTCCTGGCGCCATGCGCACAAAGGGGGGCGGTGTGCCTTATGGCACCCGCCCCTGATAATCGAGTTTTCTTATGTTTAGTCCTATAAACAGTCCAATATCTTTAGGCAAGATCACCCCGACGACGCTCATCCTGCCTGGAATGCCAGACTCCACCCGCCCGCTCGATGGGATGAGTCCGCGCATCACCTGGACTCTCTACGCCTCCAATGGATCGGTAGCCTCTTACGAACACTTTCAAAAGTATGACAAGAGAAAGAAAAGTCCGTAGATTATGCATCTTTAGACTCGTGAAAAAGCGCATCGTGCCCGTCAGCGGCGACGCACCGGCCTTCGGGACGCCTGAAGGCTACTGGACACGGCGGCAATGTTCATAGCGAATGATGCGAACGCTGCAACTGGTATTATATGACGTACTATTGAAAGGATGCTGAAGAGGTTGCGGGAAAAGGCTTGCTTACTAGAAGCAGAGCAAGGAGATCCAGAAGACGGATTGCGGACAAATGATATGAATTAAATAGGGCACTGCGCGCTATAAAAGGAAAAGGGTGGTGGGTCCTGATGCTGGTACTGTCTGCTGTTTTAAGTTTATTAATAAAATCTGGCTGTGTAATCTGTGCAGCCCTTTATTTAAGGCTCTGTTAGACCAGGATTGACATGCCGACCTGCCGGCTAACTCGCCGTCTCCTCGTCGGGCGCCGGCGTCTTGACCCTCATCTCGAACGGCATCCCGCCCTCTCGGAC